>NZ_LFJB01000100.1:0-18721 GCF_006658625.1 Bradyrhizobium sp. UNPF46 | reverse complement strand
GCAGAAGGTGGCCTGCCTTATACGCAGCGTCAGCATGCCCCGGATCAAGTTCGAACGCGCGACGAAAGCAAAGTAGAGCTTCGCTGTTTCTTCGAGCCTGGATCAGCGCGTCTCCCATCTGCCGCCAAAGCTCGGCATCGCCCGGCTTGAGCTGAATAGCCTTGTCAAAGACTCTCAAAGCCTCGTCCAGGCGGCCAGCACTCGCAAGTGCGTTGCCCAGCGTGGCCAAGTAGGCAGGTTGGGGATCTTTCCGGATCGCACGGGAGGCCGAATCTATCGCTCTGTCTGAGCGGCCGGCGGCAACGTCTACAACGGCCATGAGGTGCAGGCTTTCAGCGCTCTCCGGATCCAGCTTGAACGCTTCTTTGACGCGAGACTGCGCCTTCAGTAGTTGTCCACTGCGCAAATGTTCGATCGCAGCGGCATGAAGTTCCCCAAGGCGCATCGCTGCAAGATGATCTTTATCGCCCGGCTCCGAGTTCTGTTGGATGATTTGACGCTCAGAATGTGCCATTGCAACTCCACGATGGGCATGCACAATCTCTAGGTGATTCGCTGTTAACGAGTAATGGAGCGATAGCTCAGCCAAACGTATGCATCAAACGATAGGCAGCCGTAGCAAAGTTGCATGCCTGCGGATTTGCTATCAATCCACCGCAAGCGGACCTTGGGTGAGAAGGTTACTTGGCGGAGCAGAGCCTTGTTCGCGGTCTGTGGCCGCTTTGGAACACAAATCGTCATCGCTCGAATTGGACACAAATACGTTTCCAATCGTCTCGAAGCGGACGCCGGATTGGAAGGGCTCCCAAGCTGAAAATGACCCGCCTCACTAGCTGAGGAGGTCAACATGACCGGTACCCCAAACACTATCCCCGCCCTCTCGAAGCACGTTCCTTGGAATAAGGGAAAGATAGTCGGCGCAAAGCCGCCGCTCCGTCCGAAGCACGTCTGGTCAATCCGAACCAAGCTCCAGGTCGAAGGCCGAACCCGCGATCTGGCAATGTTCAACGTCGCCATCGATAGCAAGCTGCGCGGCTGCGACGTCGTAGCCTTGAAAGTTGATGACCTTGCGCCGGGCGGATATTCGGCCGACCGCGCGACCGTCCGGCAAAAGAAGACCGGCCGGCCAGTGAAATTTGAACTGACGGAATCGGCCCGGCAGGCAATCGATGATTACCTGCGAGTTACTGGCAAGAAGTCGGGAGAATATCTGTTCACCGGCCGTCAGCGGACTGCACATATGACGACCCGCCAGTACGCCCGGCTCCTATCTCATTGGATCGCTGACATTGGACTGGACCCGCACCTATTCGGGACGCATTCCCTTCGCCGGACCAAGGCAACCTTGATCTATCGCCGAACCGGCAACCTGCGAGCCGTACAGCTCCTGCTGGGGCATACCAAGATCGAAAGCACTGTTCGATACCTAGGCATCGAGGTCGACGACGCACTCGCGATAGCAGAACAGGTTGACGTCTGACTTCGGGGGCAGAGCAGACGTGCTCTGCGCTGCCCTCACAGTCGGCTGCGGGCCAAAAGCCGACACGGTCGTGGGACCAAGCCGTCGCTTCACGGTCAAGACAGAACCTATTCAAAATGGTTTTCAATCAACGAACCATAGGGCAGGCTGAAGGCGCTAATGAAGCATTTCAAGCAAGAACATTGGCGACAGAGCAATGAGGCCTCCAACACAAAAGCCAATGAACCCGACGGCAATAGCTCCGATTATTCCGTGGTTCTCCCATCCAACGCTCGCCCCAAGAGTTGTGGCAAAAGTGATCGCAAAAACTGCCCAAATGATGTGGAGGACAACCTTGGTCTTATTCAGCATGAAGACACCCAGGCCCGATCCTCTAAAGTGTCTGGGAAATGGGTCATAAGCGGACGTCGAGGATGAGGATGCTTTGCGGCTAGAACTTCAGCGCTTAGTTCGCAGCCACGCTTGTAGATTTCTCTGCCCTTGCATGACGAAAGCCTATGAACTGAGCGACGAACGCGGGCACAAAGAATAGCGTCGCCATAAATGCAAGCGCGAAGCTGTCATCCGTATTGACGTGCGGCAGGAACGGCAACCGAGCGAACACGGCCACCACCGCCAGAATAACGATCAAGAGTTTCGAAAACGCAGTGCAGTACAAAACGCCAAACAAGGTGTTCGCGCCAGTATTGGCGATCCAACGCCCAATCCAGCGGCCGGGGAGCAGGAGGACAACAAACGTGCCGACCCACGTGGCTGCAATGACTGTGAGGAGATCAATCCCGGTCAATTTGAGGCTCATGACCTTGTTTGGTTCCGGGCAGGATGACGGACATTTGCTAATGGACGATTAGCCGGATCGCTAAACAAGCGCGGCAAACGTCAGCAATGGGTCAACAGCGCCGATTTGACCAGCGGTGGGGAGCTTCCGCTCTACTCCCGATCCCGGACATCTCGCCGCAACGCCCTAACGGAAGCGAAGGGCCAAAACCGGACAACTTCAGACTGCCAGCTTGTCGTCGGTCAATCAATCCAACCAATGATGCCAAGAAACGAGCCACCAAAGAAGGAGGTCATAAGCAGGATAAGCATGAGAAGATAGTCCGTTTCGAAGGGCCCGGATTTGTGCCAGCCTAGAAAATGACGAAGTCCGAGCAGTCCCAGTGTACAAATTGCTGCACACATAGCGGGCCACATCGCCGCAAGCCGCTGCTGACGGTCGAGCCGCCCCTGAAGGTTTCGTGGTAGCGATCCAGCTCGACGGTACGCCACTGCGGCGCTTAAGACGACCACAATCAGACAGGCAGTGAGGAAGTACATGGCCACAATCCTTTGCGCCCTAGTCACAAGCCGAAGTGCGCTGGGTCTGGGAGGAGCCCGAAGCTGATCGCGATGAAGAAGAATACAATCAGGCCGATGCCCACCAGCTTGAAGATGTAAGCGGCGTCAGCGGCCTCAATATCATCGCGCGTGAGCCACTCTAAGTTTGGCCCCCATAGACCGGTTATGACGAACCCCAGGACGAGGGTCGTGATCGACAGGATCACATGGACGATATGTGGTTGCACAATCATTGATTATGGCTGCAATGGATGTGAGGAGATCGATCCCGTTCAATTGAGTTCGTGCCCTGCTCAACCCGGACAAGATGATGGACACTTGCTAAGGGACGATTAGCCAGATCGCTAAAACAAGTGCGGCAAACGTCAGCAATGGGTCAACAGCGCCGATTTGACCAGCGGTGGGGAGCTTCCGCTTTACCCCCGATCCCGGACATCTCGCCGCAACGCCCTAACGGAAGCGAAGGGCAAGAAGCTGACTTAATGATCTGCAAACCCTAATCGGCAGAGAGCTGCCAACTGAGAGGGTCGTCGTGCTACTTTAGCGGGCATGTCGCCTTTCAGCACTCGTTCCACACTTTTGCTCGGCCTCGTCGTCGTGGGCACGTCAAGCGCGTACATGTTCCTCGGCCTCAGCCTCGTCGTGGTACTGGTAACCTTAGGCTTTGCCTGCCTTGTATACATTCCGTTCGCTAAGCGATACGGATGGGGTAATGAGGGGCGTCTCACGAGACATCTCAGTCGTCCGCCATTCGAAGACGAAAGCCGCAGAGCCGGTTAAACCGCGAGAGCGTATGTATCCTGAAGGAACAGGATGACTGTTTCAGACGAAGTCCGAGTTTGGCGATTTCGAGTGCGAGGCTTTGCGGTTGCTGGAGTTGTATGTCTCGTCCTGATTTTCTTTCTGAAGATTTTTGATCCAACCGAGTTCGCGAAAAGCGTCATTCTTCCGCTTGTTCTGCTTTTCGTCTTCCTTTTGCTGTGCGGGACATATTGTACCCGCCGGTATTGGGAACATTTCAGAGAAGATGAAGTACGACGCGGCGGATCAGAAGAAACCGCGCGTGCAAAATGGCATAGAATGCACCCGCCTCTTGGCTAGATGCTGGTGGTCGGCTTCGGGTCACAAGCGGCTGTCTGGGCAAGCGATCCCCCACGTCCGGTATGCCACCTGTAGCTGACATTGCAACGGCCTCATGGACCCTCTATCGCGTCGCTGCATTGACCACCGCCCGATAGAAATGCTGCTGGAAGCGCGCCTGGACGACGCCAGACACCGTCCCGAGGAAGTCCCAATGCTCATTGATCGTCGCGCTTCCCTGAAGCACGGCGAGCGTTTGCGGCCTGCAACACCTCTAACAAAGACCTCAACGAAAGTGGACAGAGTGGACATTCTCCCTAAGGGTCTTGTCCACTTGTCTACTTTGTCCACTCCCCACACCCCTTTGGGGGTGGTGTGGGGGTAGACGTTGGACCGTTGGACAAAGTGGACAAATGTCCAACCTGTCCACTTTGTCCACTCAATCCCGCAGTGCCCAAATTAACTCGACGTTTGAGGAAAGGGAGGTGCCCGCAATCATGCTCTCGTTCTTTGCGGCCTCAATCGCCCGGGCAAAGGCCTTGTATTTTGCCGAGGGCTTGGTTTCCGGGTTGCCGGTGATGTATCGACGCAAAAAGAGGTTTCGCACCTCGGTGACATTCACCGCCGTAACGGTCGGACCTTCAGGGATTCTATAATCCTGCCCGCGGGCTGCCAGCGCCTCATTGAACGCCTCGCTGAAGTCGCGCGGAATCTTACTCTTCACCTTGGCCACCACTACCTGCGAGGCGGCTTCTCCGGCACTTTCCAAGAACTCGATATAACCGGCGGTCATCGGGTCGCCGTCTTCGTCGAGACCGAGCACATGGTTCCGCACTTCAAATGATCCCAGCGAACCGGTGCCGCCGCGCCGAGACTTAGTCAGTGCCAAAGATCGTTTAGAGGTCTTGCCAGACAAGGGATCAGTGACTCCAAGCACGGAAAGGATAGCGTCCGCTCCAGCACCGTATGCCGAAGCGCCGCGAACGCCCGTCTCGGCGTTCTTCCCGTGGTGGGCAATCGGCATGACCAGCACGTCGCTGGCGTTGCCAACTCGGGCTAATTCTTTCATCAGGCGCGCGGCTTCAGCGTTGTCGTTTTCGTCGGCGATGTTGAAACACGCCGCAAGGGTGTCGATCACAACCAAACGGAGATCTGCGCCGAATTTTCCGGCAGCCTCCCACGAAGCCTCTGCAACGGCATGTTCAAGCCAAATGATGATGTTGTGCTGCGACAGCCCGGCCGGGGGCTCGGCGACAAAGAACGGAATCTCGCCGGCGTGGCCGTCCTGAAATTTCCCAGCGCGGGCCGCCTCGACCCGCGAGTCAATCTCGCCGCCGCCCTCAGCGGCAATCCAGAGAACCCCGCCCGGGCGCACGCGGCGGCCGAGAAACTCTCGGTCGAACACCAGAGACAAACACAGGTCAACGCCAACGAAGGTCTTGCCCGCCGCATATTGTCCGGAGAGCAGCGCAACTCCGGTACGGGGGAGAATGCCTTTCACCAGCCATTGCGGCGGTTCCGGCGAGGTCGCTCCGATGGCCCGCAGCGATACGGTGTTGATCGGGCTGGGCTGGGGCGCGGGAAAGAACGCGATTTTGGCCATCCGTCAGGCTTTCTTTTTCATAGCGGCGGTAATGACCCGGCTCGCCAATGCAGCTTCTTCGGGGTCTTCGAGCGGCACACCGACAAGCGGGGCGAGCCAAAGCAGAGCTTCGGCGTTGGTCACGCCGCGCGCCTCCACGACGACATCGATCGGGGTATAGCCCTTGGGGCCATCGCCAAAGTCTACGATACCGTCCGATTTGAACGACAGGTTCGGCTTGCGCAAATGGAGCGCTCGCCCGGTGCTAGACGGCCGCCACTCGGCGACGGCCTTGAAGCTGCTTCCGGCGCGAAACCAGCGCTTCAATTCGAGTGCGGGCACCCAGGCGGCAAGGTTCGCCAGCGCAGCGTCATTCACCGCGCGGAAGAGGGACGCCGCGTCAGAGCCGCCGGGAGATGCAACGGACTGTTCGACGGCCCCGCCGCATGACTGCCGGCGTTCCAGAAGGGTCCAGCCGAATGAGCGAAGGATTTCTTCCATCGCGGCGCGGTGCTCATGGGTGAGCACCGGAAGCGCTGCAAGCGGGGTGTCTTCTAACGTCGCGTCAGACCACCAATAATAAGGGTGGCCAGTGTCCGGATGAATCGAAGGCGGAATTACAGTCTGACGACCACCACTCAGGAAATCGAGCAGGCGGATTCCGTTGGCATCGTTGTAAGGCCGGGACTTCATCGGCACGATAGAACGATAGAACGCGGTGAGGCCTTTCCGGCCGATCTTGACGACGACGGCCGGCGGCAGCACCGAGAGGATCGGATCAATGATCGCGTCGTAACCGTCGATATCGACAGCAACTAAGCCGCCGAATCCGGTGGCGACCCCGACGCCCATTGCCGGGGCGCGAGAATACCCGGCGACAAAAAAGGACGTCGGCGCTTCATTGCAGTACTTCTGCCATCCGGACAGAGCGGGGGCCTTGCCCGCGCCGAGTTTCGGGACATCAGGCGGCACGATCGGCAACGGCGAATAGCCGAGCGCGATAAGGGACGGAGCGGTCTGCGCGAAGGGAGATTCAGCCATGAGCGCAGACCCGAGATGCGTGACGATCGGTCGTGCGCATCCACTCATACACGGCCATCAAGCGCTTACGGGGCGTTCCTTCCTTGAACGGCCCGCCGACGAGGCGAACCATCTCCACATCGAGCAGTTCGTAACAGAGGCCGTCGCGCGGGTAGAAGATCAGATTCGTCCAGCCGTGCTTGGGGCTGTGACGCGCAACGATCCTAACGCTCGCGTCGGGATTCTCAGCGAAATAGTCAGCGCTCGGCTTGAGGTGACGGGGATTGGACCGCCCCCATTGCCACGCCTCGAATGCGCTATTGTTGGTCTTGTCATGGTCCTTCATATCGACGTCCTTCCAGCCCGCCGCGCCAACGGCGGGTTTTCCTTTGGCTATGCGGAGGGCTTTCCACCCGGCCTAACGCTATTGGCATGCATCCATTCTGCGATGGCCTCGCGGGGGTACATCGGCGTTCGGCCAACTTTGATGTAGCTGGGCGCGCGTTGCTGCCGCCGCAGAAGTCGCGCCCACGATGCCGACTTGCCGACGAAGTCGGCGAACTCGGCCTCAGTGAAAAGAAAGTCGTCATTGGTCATGACTTGCCTCGGATTGTTTCGGGTGGTTGGAATCTGGCAGACTTTGTCACTTGCTGAGGGGTCGGTTCGGTATCCCTCGCCGAAAATCCTCCTGCTCAAGGGCATAGGGCCATGCGCGGGCGACAACGCCAGCGGGTTCGGTTGATCGAATGCTTGTCGGTGTTTCCGGCTGGTCTGGTTAGGCTAAGCCGAAGATCGCGTTCACGCCGAGCGCTCGGGCGCGCGATCGTTAGAACCGGCCACGGACAGGCTCGTCAGCCACGCCTCGATCTCTGCCGCATCGAAGTAGCGCGCGCGGCCGATATAGAGAGGCGCCGGCATGCCCTGGGTTCGTTGCTTGACGTGCCGCTCGAAAGTGGCCTTCGGCATGTCCAGCCGTTCCCGCACCGTTACGGATTTGATCAGTTGCCGCATTCTACACCTCTTGAGACTTGATGGGGGCTCAAGAGGTACCGGGAACTACCACTCGATTGCGAGGTAAAAGGAAGGCCGACCGACCTTACCCCAAAATCGGCGGATGATCCGTCGCTATCCGTTGCGCTGAAACTTCTGCCAAGCCTTCCGTACCGTCTCGCTGTTGAGGTGCGGCAACGACTCCGCGACACCTTCTATCGCGGCGCCGACCTTTTTTCCGTTTTCGATTTGGCGGGCAACCGCTGCGCCGATGGAAAGATTCCGCCAATCTCGTTGGAGTGCACCGATCGGATCGGCCTTTCCGTCGCCTCGCCAGATTGCGCCAAGTTCTTCGGCGCGGAATATGATGGGATGAGCCGCGTCAACTCCGGCCCGCATGGCTTGTGCGGCAACATCCGCGAGGCCTGCTGCGAAACGATCGATCTCTGCCTGGATTACATCTGGCACGGCGCGCGAGTGCTGACGTGCAAGGCTGTAAGCCCGCCACGCCGCTGCGACGTTGCCCGTCGATATGAAGAACGTAGTCAGGTCCGTGATTTCCGAAGCGACCAGATCGGGGAGGGGGGACATGGTCAGGCGCTCATTGGCAATGAGACAACTGGAAGCCACTTCCAACCAGCGTATTTGTCGCCGGTCTGCCGGAGGTGTGTGTACCGCTTGAGGCTCGTCCACGATCGATGCCCTGAGACGGCCGCGACATGCGGGATGTTGAGTCCAGTTTCAAAGAGGCGCGAGATGCCGTCGTGGCGTAGGTCGTGGAAGTGAAGTCGTTCTTCGTCGGGCATATCTTCGGTGTTGATCCCGAGAAACAGGCAAGCCCGCGTGAACGCAGCACCGATCGCGTCAGTTGAGTAGGGGAAGATCCGATCATCGACGCGAGGCATCGCCCTTACGATGGCAAGTGCGGGCGCCGGCAGATCGCACCATGTATCGTTGCCGATCTTCTGGCCTGGATGCTTCATGTCGCGAACGAGTACCCGCGAATGCGACTCGTCGAAATCGGCCCACTCCATTCGAGTGATTTCTTCCTGCCGTCGCGTCGAGAAGATGGCAAACGCGGTGATGCGGTCCATTGGCGAGGACTCCCGCCGCCGTCGCGTCCGATCTCCGAAGTGCGCCATGATCAAGTCGAGTTCGTCCAAGGACGGCCTACGGTTGCGCTGTTTGGATTTCCCAGTAAGCCCCAAACGACCCGTGACCGTGAAGGCGTCCGCCATGGCCTGCGGGCTTAGAGGGTACTTCCATGCAGGGGCGGCGACGGCGAAGACGGCGCCAAGGTGGCTGAGATAATTTGCAACCGTTGCTGGGGTGCGGCTCCCATCAGCTCCCAGCTCTTTCGCAAACGCTACGATGTCGTCGCTCCCGACCTTCTCGCAATCCATGTTTGCGATGTCGTATTCCTTGATGGACTTGAGAACTTGCGCTTTGGTGCGGCCGATCTTCTTCAGGCTTTCGTCCGTATAGCGATCGATCGCCTGCGCGAGCGTGACCCGTTTGGACCCAGCTCGCTCGATTGCCCCAGGAACGGCCAGTTCCGTCTCGCGCTTCTTGATCCAAGAATCAGCCGCCGCCCTGCGGTCAAACGTCTGCGCCTCCCGCAGCACGACTTTGCCGCCCCTTTTCTTAAGGACTTGGGCCGTGTAGCCAGTGGTGCCATCTTTACGGCGGCGAGCAACTATGGTCCCCATCGGTACGACATTCCTTTTTGAGTACGACATTGTCGTACCAAACCGAGAAAAATAGTCAAAGTCGGTCAAGGATAGTCTACATATAGTAGGTGATCAAGCTGCTGATTTGATGGTGCGCTGGAGATATGTAGTTGTTATATAAGGGAAATTTATCTAAACATAGTCCTTCTAGATTTAGTGTAGCCCCCATGATGGACTGGACCGACCGGCACTGCCGGGTGTTCCATCGTCACCTGACGCGACGGGCGTTGCTCTATACCGAGATGCTGACCACTGGCGCCGTGATCCATGGCGACCGGGAGCGGCTGCTTGGGTTCGATGCGATCGAGCATCCGGTGGCGCTTCAGCTTGGAGGCTCGGATCCGCACGAGCTCGCGCAGGCTGCGCGGATCGGCGAGGCTTTCGGCTATGACGAGATCAACCTCAATGTCGGTTGTCCGTCCGACCGCGTGAAGGACGGCCGCTTTGGTGCCTGCCTCATGGCGGAGCCGGAGCTCGTGGCGCGCTGCGTCGAGGCGATGAAGCGCGCAGTCGCCGTGCCCGTCACGGTGAAATGCCGCATAGGCATCGACGATCAGGATCCGGAAGTCGCGCTTGATGCGCTTGCGCGCGCGGTGGTCGCCTCCGGTTGTGACGCCCTGATCGTGCATGCCCGCAAGGCGTGGCTCAACGGATTGTCGCCGAAGGAGAACCGCGACATCCCGCCGCTCGACTATGATCGCGTCTATCGCCTCAAGCGCGCGATGCCTGATGTGGCCGTCATCATCAATGGCGGCATTCCCGGAATCGACGAGGCCAAGGCGCATCTCGAACATGTCGACGGCGTCATGCTCGGCCGTGCCGCCTATCAGGAGCCGTGGCGGCTGCTCTCCGTCGATTCCGACATCTTCGGCGAGGTGGCTCCGCACGCGACCATGCAGGACGCGCTCGAGGCGATGATGCCCTACATCGAGCAGCAGCTTGCGCGTGGCACGCGGCTGCATGCGATCACGCGGCATTTCGTCGGTGCATTTCATGCCGTGCCCGGCGCGCGGGCCTTCCGCCGCCATCTGGCCGAGCAGGGGGTGAAGGCGGGCGCCGGCCTCGAGGTGCTGCGCGATGCGATCGCGCGCATCGGAGCGCGCGCTGCTGCGGAGGAGGCCGCGGCCTAGCTTCTCGCGTTGCTTCGCCGCTTTGTCAGCGGCCTTCTGCTCGGGGGGGCCGTCATAAATTATGGGGCTAATGATAATTGCTTGCAGGGCAATAATCACAGACTAAGGACTGCGAAAGCTCTGTAACGCCTACGACAGGCTGCTGCGAAAACTCATGCATGCGCAGAAGGTCCACGATGCGCTTCTCGTCCTCCTCTATGCGCTTGATGTCGTCGGGGTACGGCGCTCTCAGCTTCGCTAGTTTTGGAGATGGATCAATCATGGCATCTGGGCGGCAACCTGGCGCGATGCGGTGGAGGGGCTAGTTCCTCGTCGCGATGGTTTTGACCGGCGTCCAAAATGTCTATTCAGCAGACATTTTCGGCTGGATTCAAAGGGTCAAAATCTCTGTGCGGATGCTCTAGTCGATCGCGGTGCGCGAGCGGCGGTGGCTACTCTGAAGCTCGGGATAGCCGGTCAGCATCAGCTTGTCGGCGCGCACGCCCCAGCTCTCCAGGCGGTCGAGGAAGCTCATGCCGAGCAGATTGGTCTTCATCTGCCCGCGCTGGACGACGAGGGCCGGTACCGATTTCTCGACGAGATGACCGACGGAGAGACGGTCGAGGGTGAGACGGGCCGCCTTGGTATGGCCTCCCGCGGTTTCGAGGTCGACGTCGTATTCGAGCATTTCGAGCGGCAGCCCGATGGCTTTTGCAGTTTCCCAGGTCAGCACCACCGACGTCGCGCCGGTATCGATCACCATCGGCGCTGCGACACCGTTGATTTTCGCCTTTAGCGCAAATTCGCCGCCCTGGCCGCGAGGGATCTGCACGGCGGGGGCAGGCGTCGCCGTCTGCGCGCGGAAAATGTGCGAGACCTTGTGGCTGGCGCGCGCGATCTGGTCGGGATCGCCATAGGCGACGACCGCGCCTGCCGTGCCGGCGAGGATGGCGAGAACGAGCAGGAAGCGGATCATCGCGCGCCTCCGCAGGCGCGCAGGCCGGTCAGCTGCGTTTCGGCGATGCCGCGATCGGCACAAGTCCAGCGTCCGTCATGCGTGCCGGCAACAGGGCCATGACCGCGAGCCGTTCCGTACTTTCCATGGCGTGCCAGCGCGCGATCTCGGGCAAGGTCCGGCCGCAGCCGAAGCAAAGCTTGGTTTTGGGATCGATCATGCAGACGGCGACGCACGGCGTTTCTTTGCTCATTCGGACATAGTGGGGGATTGTCGGGCATGTCTGCAAGCATCTGGTTAGGAGCCTGTGCCGGCGCTCATGATCGGCTTGTGGCGCGCCCGGCGCTTCTCCTCGGGCAGCACGGAATTCTCCGGTTGGAGCGGCGGGGAATCATCCGATAGCGGCGCCAGCGCGCTCATCACGCGTTCCGGCGGGAACGTGACGATCACTTCGGTGCCGATGCGCAGCTTCGATTTCAGCGTGAACGTGCCGCCATGCAGGTCGATCAGATTCTTGGCGATCGGCAGGCCGAGGCCGGCGCCCTGTTCGGCCGATTTGATCGAGTTGGAGCCCTGGCCAAACGAAGCGAGCACGACCGGGATCTCGTCCTCAGGGATTCCGGAGCCGGAATCCTTCACCGAGAGATATTGTCCACCCGACGCGGTCCAACCCGCCTTGAGCCAGATCTCGCCGCCCTGCGGGGTGAACTTGATCGAGTTGGAAATCAGGTTGAGCACGACCTGGCGGATCGCGCGCTCGTCGGCCCAGAGCCGCGGCATGGCCTGCTCGAAGACTTCGTGGATGGTGATGCCGCGGCTCGAGGCACGCAGCTTCATCAGATGATGGCAGTCGGCGACGATGCCGACCAGCGACACGGCTTCCTCGTTGAGCTCGTAACGGCCGGCCTCGATCCGCGAGAGGTCGAGGATCTCGTTGATGAGGTTGAGCAGGTGGACGCCGGAATTATGAATGTCCGCCGAGTACTCCTTGTAGACCGGCACCGCATGCGCGCCGAAGATCTCACTCTTCATCACCTCGGAGAAGCCGAGGATGGCGTTCAGCGGAGTACGCAGCTCGTGGCTCATCTGCGCAAGGAAGCGCGACTTGGCGACATTGGCGGACTCGGCGCGGTGACGCGCTTCGTCGGAGATCGCCTTGGCCTGTTCGAGCTCGCCGATCAGCGCGTCCTTCTCGGCCCGCGCCTCGAGCGTTGCGAAGGTCGAGGAATGCAGGCGATGCGCCAGCAGCACGAAATAGCCTTCTGCAGCAATCGCGAGCGCAGCCAGGATATAGTTGTCCAGCGAGCCGGTCATCGCGAAGCTCAGCGCCATCGCAACCGCGACCGGCGCGGTGGCGGCGAGGGCGGCGATCGGCAGGTTCGCGGCGAGCATGCTCGACACTGCGATCACCAGCAGCATCAGGAACATCATCAGCGTTTCCGTGACCATGTCGAGCACGGGATGGATCAGGATCGCCATCCAGCACAGGCCGTAGAGCAGGTCGAGCACGACGAAGCGCGTCCGCCATGCCCGCGTTGCCGCGGGCGAGGCGGGCTCGGTCAGGAAGCGCCGGCAGCTGCGGATCATCGCGGCGTGGATGCAGAGCATGCCGACGGTCCAGGCGGCGGCCGGGATCGGCTGCATCCACAGGCCGAACAGCACGCCGGTCGCGACCACCAGCAGCATCACGACATAGGAAGCCGACAGCCGGGTCTGGGCATATTGGCGCAGCATCTCGGCGTCGAAGGCCGGACGGGTTCCACTGGTCGACGTTAACTTGTCCCGCGCCTCGCGCACCCGCTGCGCCGCAGCCCTTCGGCTGCTCGCCGATGGAGCGCTCACCGGCTCGGCCGGAAGCTGCACTACCTCAGGCTTTTCAGCGGGGTTACTCATCAAGCAACAACGATTCCTGCCCACGCCGGACGCGGGCCTTCTGCATTGTCTATCTCTGGCAAGAAATCCTTAAGAGGTGACTTAAGGAGCTAAAGAATTACGTTAACCCGGCGTTAATTCGGATCCGGCCCGCGCCGTTCAGTGCAGCGCCGCGTGCTGCACGATGTAGACCACCGCTCCCGCCAGATATCCCATCAGCGCGGGGCCCGCGATGCGGCGGGCGTACCAGAAGAACTCGATCTTCTCGAGGCCCATGGCGGCAACGCCCGCGGCCGAGCCGATGATCAGGATCGAGCCGCCGGTGCCGGCGCAATAGGCGATGAATTCCCAGATGAAGCTATCTGGCGGATATTGCACCAGATTGTACATGCCCATGGTGGCAGCGACGAGCGGCACGTTGTCGATGATGGCGCTCAGGAGGCCGAGCAGGATCACGATGATGTCGAGGCGACCGACCGTGGCGTCGAGCCATTTCGCGAGCAGCTCGAGGACGCGGGCGTGCTCCAGGCATGCCACCGCCATGAGGATGCCGACGAAGAACACGATGGAGCTCATGTCGATGCGCGTCAGCGCATGGACGAGGGTGAGGGGACGGCGCGCGTCCTCGTCCTTGTGGCGGTGAACGACCTCGCCGACCAGCCAGAGGATGCCCAGCCCGAAAAGGATACCCATGAAGGGTGCAAGGTGCGTCACGGCCTTGAAAACTGGAACCGCAACCAGGGTGCCGAGGCCGAGATAGAACATCAGATTGCGCTCGAACGCCTCGACCCGGAGGGCCTGCTCTCCCCCTTGCAGCGGAGGGACGATCTCTTTTCCCCTGAGCGAATAGCCGATGACGAGCAGCGGGATCAGCAGGTTGACCAGCGACGGCAGGAACACCGACTTCATGATGCTGACGGGAGAGATCTGCCCCCCGATCCAGAGCATCGTGGTCGTGACGTCGCCGATCACGGTCCAGGCGCCGCCGGCGTTTGCAGCGATCACGATGATGGAGGCGAACAGCAGGCGATCGCTCTTGTTGCCGATCAGCTTCTGGATCAGCGAGATCATCACGATGGTGGTCGTCAGATTGTCGAGGATCGCGCTCAGGAAGAACGTCACGAAGCCGATGATCCACATCAGCGTGGTCTGCTTCGTGGTGCGGATGACCGAGGTGATGACTTCGAAGCCGTTGTGGGCGTCGATCACCTCGACGATCGTCATGGCGCCGATCAGGAAGAAGACGATCTGCGCGGTCGAGGCGACGGATTCGTCGAGCTGGTGGTTGACGAGCGAGGCATCGCCAATGGACATCGCATAGATGGTCCAGAGCAGGCCCGCTCCCAGGAGCGCCGAAGCGCTCTTGTTGACGCCGAGGGGATGTTCGAGCGCGATGGCAGCATACGCAACGATGAAAACGGCGGCGATCACGCTCAGCAAGTCAATTCCCCCCGGAATTCGTTCTTCGGCTCAATGCTGGGCCCGTCGCGGCGGGCGCCGCGTCGAGACCCCGCGAGGGCCGCAGCTGCCCGGCTGCGGCCGTCGATGCATTCCTCACCGCTGCAGGCGGGCGAGCAGGCTCGACGTATCCCAGCGCTTGCCGCCCATCTTCTCGACCTCGGAATAGAACTGGTCGACCAGCGCGGTGACGGGAAGGTTGGCGCCATTGCGGCGGGCTTCGGCGATCGCGATCGAGAGGTCCTTGCGCATCCATTCGACCGCAAAGCCGAAATCGTACTTGTCCTCGTTCATGGTCTTGTAGCGGTTCTCCATCTGCCAGGACTGCGC
Organism: Bradyrhizobium sp. UNPF46; assembly: GCF_006658625.1. Taxonomy (NCBI): domain Bacteria; kingdom Pseudomonadati; phylum Pseudomonadota; class Alphaproteobacteria; order Hyphomicrobiales; family Nitrobacteraceae; genus Bradyrhizobium; species Bradyrhizobium sp. UNPF46. Next base: position 3,777 of record NZ_LFJB01000100.1, on the reverse strand, counting down.
GGCCCCCTTCGAGATGGTCTCGATCACAGCGGCGACGTCGAGGCCGCTCTTCTTGGCGAAGTGGATCCCCTCGGAGAGGCCCTGCACCAGACCGGCGATGCAGATCTGGTTGACCATCTTGGTCAGCTGGCCGCTTCCGGCGGGTCCGAGCAGCTTGCACATCCGCGCATAGGCGCCCGTGATGATCGGCTCGGCGCCGGAATACGCATCCTGCGCACCGCCGCACATCACCGTCAGCACACCGTTCTCGGCGCCGGCCTGGCCGCCGGAGACCGGCGCATCGACGAATTTGAAGCCCGCCTTGGTGGCGGCGGCGTCCAGCTCACGGGCGACCTCGGCGGAGGCGGTGGTGTGGTCGACGAAGGTCGCCCCCTTCTTCATGCCGGCAAAGGCGCCGTCGGCGCCGATCGTGACCGCGCGCAGGTCGTTGTCGTTGCCGACGCAGCACATCACGAAATCCTGCCCCTCGGCGGCCGCCTTCGGGGTCGCCGCCGTCTTGCCGCCAAACTTGTCCGCCCATTCCTTCGCCTTGGCCGCGGTGCGGTTGTAGACGGTGACCTCATGGCCCCCTTTTTTCACGAGGTGTCCGGCCATGGGGAAGCCCATCACGCCGAGACCGAGGAAAGCGACTTTAGCCATGTGTGGTACCTTGTCCGTAGTTTTGAGTTTTTACGGTTGTAGCCGGGCGAGGGCGCCGGGCGGCGTCCCCGAAGTTCCGCTGCAAGGGCGGACCGGAGGGGCACCATAAACCGTTAAGGGCGGAGGGCAACGGCTTCGTTTGGCGGCCCCCTGTGCTAGGATACGGGACCTAAGGACTTCAAAAAAAGGGAGCGAGAGCATGGCATCGGGCTTGGGCGGTGTGAGCGTTGGCGTCCTCGATCATTTCAACATCCGGACCCGGAATCTGGGCGAGACCGTCCGTTTCTACGAGGATGTGCTGGGCCTGGAAAAAGGCCCCCGGCCGAATTTCGCCTTTCCCGGCGCCTGGATGTACAGCGAAGGCAAGGCGGTGGTGCATCTCGTCGATATTTCCGCGACCGCAGAGCCGCAGAAGCCGGATTCCGGCGTCGTCCATCATGTCGCCTTCGTCAGCCGCGGCTTTGACGGCATGAAGCAGCGGCTGGCATCCAAGGGCATGACGTTCGACTCCCGCCAGGTGCCCGGCGGCGAGCTCTGGCAGATCTTCGTCAACGATCCCAACGGGGTCATGATCGAGCTGAATTACGAGGCCGCCACGGAGCAGGGGGCGGCGCCCGCCGAGAATGCGGGCGATATCGGCAGGCAGTAGCCTTTTGGGCGTTTCCGCTCTAATGGGGCATCCTGAACTTTGAGGAGATGCGCTTTGAGCGTGACGCAGCAACAGGTTCTCGACAGCCTCGCCAGGATCAAGTCGCCCCGCGGGGTCGCGCTCACCAATGCCAATGTGCTGAGCGCGATCAGCGCGTCGGACGGCAAGGTGTTCTTCTCGATCAATGTCGATGCTGCCGAGGCCAGGGCCTGGGAATCCGTCCGGGCCGAGGCCGAGGCCGCCGTGCGCACCATTCCCGGCGTCACCACCGTCATGGTGGCGCTGACCGCCGAGCGCAAGCCGGGCTCCGCCCCGCCGCCACCCCCGCAGCCAAGTCGTGGCACGCCGGGCGTGCAGCCGGTCCACGCCCACAAGCCGCCGCCACAGGGTGGCGCCCAATCGCCGATGGCGCGGCAGTCGGAAATCCCCGGCGTCGCTGCGGTGATCGCGGTCGCCTCCGGCAAGGGCGGCGTCGGCAAATCGACCACCGCGCTGAACCTGGCGCTGGGCCTGCGCGACCTCGGTCTCAAGGTCGGGCTGCTCGATGCCGACATTTACGGACCTTCGGTGCCGCGGCTGACCGGCCTGCACGACAAGCCGGAGCTGAACGGCGAGCGAAAAATGATTCCGCTTCGGCGCTTCGGCCTCGCCATCATGTCGATCGGCTTCCTGGTCGAGGAAGAGACCGCGATGATCTGGCGCGGCCCCATGGTGATGTCGGCGGTGACTCAGATGCTGCGCGACGTCGAATGGGGCAAGCTCGACGTGCTGGTCGTCGACATGCCGCCGGGCACCGGAGATGCCCAGCTCACGCTGGCGCAGAACGTGCCGCTGAAGGGCGCGGTGATCGTCTCGACCCCGCAGGACCTGTCCCTGATCGACGCGCGGCGGGGGCTTGCCATGTTCAAGAAGGTCAACGTGCCCGTGCTCGGCATCGTCGAGAACATGAGCTACTTCCAGTGCCCGCATTGCGGCACGCGGTCGGACATTTTCGGCCATGGCGGGGCGCGGCACGAGGCCGAGAAGCTCAAGGTCCCCTTCCTCGGCGAGATACCGCTGCACATGGCGATTCGGGCCAGCTCGGATGCCGGCAATCCCGTCGTCGACAGCGAGCCGGACGGTCCCCATGCGGCGATCTACCGCGCCATTGCAGGGCAGGTCCGGGACCAGCTCAAGGGCGTCATCGCGCCGGCCTGAATCGCGCGCCTGCGGCGCGCCTTTTCGTACTTTTTGGGGACATGCGACTTTCGTAGAGCCCCGTCATGCCATTGTCGCGTTCCGCCAGCGGGGCTTCCGTGGTAAAGGCCCACGGCAGTCAAGCCCCTTCGGTTCGACGCGGCCTAACGCGTCGCCGGAATGAGCGGCGGCAAGAAGAGAAGTCAAGGGGAAACGCCCCAGCAAGGAGAGACCTGAAGATGAAGCGTCGTGATTTTCTGAAAGTGTCGGCGGCAGGCGCGGCGGCGACCGCGGTGGCCTCGCCGGCGATCGCGCAGTCCTCGCCCGAGATCAAGTGGCGCCTGACTTCGAGCTTCCCGAAGTCGCTGGACACCATCTATGGCGGCGCCGAGCAGGTGGCGAAGTACGTCGCCGAGATGACCGACAACAAATTCCAGATCCAGGTGTTCGCCGGCGGCGAGATCGTTCCGGCTCTGCAGGCGCTCGATGCGACCTCCAACGGCACCGTCGAGATGTGCCACACCGTCTCGTACTACTATGTCGGCAAGGACCCGACCTTCGCGATCTACGCCTCGGTGCCGTTCGGCCTCAACGCGCGCCAGCAGAATTCGTGGCTGTTCCAGGGCGGCGGCAACGAGCTCGCCAACGAGTTCTTCAAGAAGTCGAACGTGATCGGCTTCCCCTGCGGCAACACCGGCACCCAGATGGGCGGCTGGTTCCGCAAGGAGATCAAGACCGTCGCCGACCTCTCCGGCCTCAAGATGCGCATCGGCGGCATTGCCGGTCAGGTGCTTCAGAAGGTCGGCGTGGTGCCGCAGCAGCTCGCCGGCGGCGACATCTATCCGGCGCTGGAGAAGGGCACCATCGACGCCGCCGAGTGGGTCGGCCCCTACGATGACGAGAAGCTCGGCTTCGCCAAGGTCGCCAAGTACTACTATTATCCGGGCTTCTGGGAAGGCGGTCCGACCGTTCACGCCTTCGCCAACCTGGAGAAGTGGAATGCGCTGCCGAAGAACTACCAGGCGATCCTCACCAACGCGATGACCAATGCCAACACCTGGATGGCCGCGCGCTACGACATGCAGAACCCGGCGGCCCTGAAGCGCCTGGTTGCCGGCGGCACCCAGCTTCGTCCCTTCACCAACGAGGTGCTGGAAGCCTGCCTCAAGGCGACCAACGAGCTCTGGGGCGAGATCTCGGCCAAGAACCCCGACTTCAAGAAGTCGATCGACGCGATGCAGGCCTACCGCTCCGACGAATATCTGTGGTGGCAGGTTGCCGAATATACCTACGACAGCTTCATGATCCGCTCG
>NZ_LFJB01000122.1:0-18828 GCF_006658625.1 Bradyrhizobium sp. UNPF46 | reverse complement strand
TGAATCAGAACCGAAGCTCTAGATTCTTGTTTTGACGCGTTTTCTTCACGCGAACCGGTGTCCACTTCGCTCGAAAACGCTCTAAGATCAGCGCAACCGGAGCCGGCAGTAACCGGCCGAGATGAACGGGACGCAAAACGATGCGATTGGCAGTCATTTCCGATATTCACGGCAACCTTGCTGCGCTGGAGGCCGTGCTGGCCGACATCAAGGCGCGTGGCGTCGATCGCACCGTGAACCTCGGCGATTGCGTCACCAGCCCGTTGTGGCCGAAAGAGACCTTCGAGGCCCTGCAAGCGCTGGCGTTGCCGACGGTGCGCGGAAACCACGACCGCTGGATCGAGGAGTTTCCGGACGACAAGCTGTCGCCGGCAGGCCTGTTTGCCCGCAACGCATTGACTGCGGAGCAGCGGCGCGCGCTCCATAGCCTGCCCTCGCAAATTCGTCTCGACGACGGGATCCTCGCTTGCCACGGCACGCCCGACAACGATACGGCGTGCCTGCTGGAGGAATCGCTCGACGACGGCCGCTTCGTCCCGGCACGCCGCGAGGTGCTGGCGACGCGCCTCGCAAGCGAGCCGACGGCGCGCGTGGTGTTGTGCGGCCATAGCCACCGCCAGGCCGCGGTTCAGGGACCTCGCGACTGCCTGGTTCTCAATCCCGGAAGCGTCGGCTGCCCCGTCTTCGCGGACATTCCCTTTGCCGCAAAGCTGGAACATCGCTCGCCTCACGCCCGCTATGCGATCCTCACCAGGAAAAAGCGGAGCTGGCAGGTCGAGCTCCTGGCCCTGGAATATGATTGGGACGCCGCATCGGCGCGTGCGCTCGCCAACAACCGCCCCGAATGGGCGCACGCCATGTTGACCGGGTACGTCGAATAGCCGGCTTCGACGCGATTTCCGGGGGGAGCATCGGCATGGCAAGGTCGACCGGTCAATGACGATGGTCTTGCCGCGCCGGCCACGCGATCCCACATCGTGCCTCACGCGGGAGCTACGGGGGAAACATGGCAGATAGCATATCGCTGGCCGACAAGCTCGCGACCTTCGAGGAGCATTGGTCGCCGCGCACGGTCACCACCTTCAACGATTGCGACGTGATGGTGGTGAAGGTGAAGGGCGAGTTCACCTGGCACAAGCACGACGACACCGACGATTTCTTTCTGGTTCTGAAGGGCCGCCTGGACATCGAGTTGCGGGACCGCACGGTGACGCTCGGCCCCGGGGAGCTCTATGTCGTGCCCAAAGGGGTCGAGCACCGCCCGGTGGCCCGCGAGGAGGTTCACCTGATGCTGATCGAGCCGACCGGCACGCCGAACACCGGCGACAAGGCAACCGCGGCGAAGCGCAAGCTCGCGTAGGTATCGCGGGCTGACGGAGCTCTAGTCGGCAGGGACGAAGCGAAGGGTGCCTGCCTGACGCGTCGGCTTGCCGGTGTCATTGGTGTGATTGACGCCGTCCATGACCGGCACCTCGGCGAAATCGAACGGGCTCACCCCATCCAGGCAGGCGACATTGACGGCATAAAGGGATTGGTCGGACCGGCGCTGGTGGTGGGTGTAGATTCCGCAGCGGGAGCAGAAGAAGTGCTGCGCCGATCCGGTATGGAAGCGGTACGTCGTCAGCGCCTCCTCGCCCCGCAGGAACTTGATCCCGCCCATCGCCGCCATGGCAACGACGGCGCCTCGCATTCGACAATAGGAGCAGGTGCAGCGGCGGATCGATTTGAAGCCGTCGCTGAGTGTCACCTCGAAGCGTACCGCGCCACAATGGCACTGGCCGGCTCGAAGGTTCGCGTCACTCGTCATGGTCCCTGTGTTCCCTGATCCAGATCATGTCCCCGCCGCTCCGGGCGCACTTGGATTGTCTTAGCGAGGATCGCGCGCGATGTAAGACAAATTCGCGCGACCCTTTCAGTCCCGGGAGGTCGCCAGCCTGCTGAAACCGCTGACCAGCCTTGCTCTTGCCCGCGCAACACTGTCCCTCACCGTGCGGCTCACGGCCCGGACGAAGCGCCAAGCGTCCGTCTCCTGCAGCCACGCCTTCGCCGCGGCGTATTTTCCGTAAGCCCAGGCAAAGGCGGGAATGCGCATCAGCTTGTCGCGCGTCAGATGAAACAGGCGTTCGACCAGCACCAGCTTGAGCAGCTCGCCCACGATCAAGACCACGGCTCCGCTCAGCACCTGACCGGTTGCGGTGAAGTACGCAGCAACCGGCTTGACCGGCTCCAGAATGATGACGGGCACCAAGAACAGGGCGAGTGACGCATATGGCGAAAGTGATTCGATCCAGGCGCGCAACCGCTTGAATTGGACATACCGCCCGATCCAGCGGGCGACGGGTGCGGCCACGGCCATGAAGACCGCGTCCACCAGGAAGTAGATCGCCGCCAGGATATAAGTGACCGGTTTCAGGATTCGCTTCACGCCATCACTCCCGCAGAGTGAAAGCCGGAACCTGGGCCTAAGTTTCACCTGTGCGTGCACAGTTCGACGCAGCCGGAGGGAACTTTTGCGGAACGGCCGCTCAGATCTCCGCGTAGACCTCCAGCAAATTGCCGTCGGGGTCGCGGAAGAACAGCGTGCGGTGGCCGAAGGACTGGTTCGTCGGCGGCGACACCAGCGCCACGTTCTGCCGGACGAGCTCCTCGGCGCAGGCATCGACCTCTGCCGCGGAGACCTTGAACGCCAGCTGCAGCGCCGCGCTGCCCGCCGGCAGCGGCGCATCACCAGCCGTGCGGCTCGGTCGTGCCAGCGCCAGCGTGTTGCTGCCGAGGCCATACTCGATCCAGTTCGGCGACAGCTCGCGCAGCAGCGGGAACGCGAGCACGTCTTCGTAGAAGCGGCGCATCGCGGCCATGTCGCGCACGAAGATGACGGTGTAGTCGATCGCGCGGATGGCGCTGAAGGGGGAGCGTGGCGAGAGCGGCTGGGGCGTCATCGGCTGTCCTACTTCTGGTCAGACGAGCGATCGGCGACGAAGGTGCCGTTCGGCTGATGGAAGACGAGCTGGCTGATCCCTTCGCGCTCTCCGCGAAACTCGACGGCGAAACCCTCCAGCTCAACGATGCGAAACCGACGGCCCTGTTGCGGCTCGAGACGATACGCAGGCTGGTAGTCCGGCTTCAGGACGAGCCTGCCTTCTCCGTCCAAGGTCACGCGATGGGTCATGGCGCCGCTCCTGAACTGCCCGACGCAGCGCGCGCGGAACGCGGGATCGACGCAATCGCCCGCGGCGCGTCGTTCGAATATGATGTCCTTCACCGTCGGCTCCAGCGGCGCCGACAAATGCACGATGTTGCCGTGACGGTCGGTCTGGAAGGTGATGAACAGATGATCCGGATGGAGCTGGTCGACGATCTCCGGCGTGACGAAGGTCTCGAAATGCCAATGCGACAGCGCCGCTCCCATGCCGCGCCATGACCAATGCAGCGCGTCCTCCCGCTCGGCAATCGAGATAACGCCATAGGCGGGATGGGCGTAATCGGCGACATAGGCGGATAGTGCGTGCGCAGGCCTGGTGTCCTTGTGACGGGTGTTGTCGCGCGCCTCCTTGTCAGCCGGGATGTGAGCGATGAATTCCTCGCGCATCTTGCGGAATCGCGCAAACCAGTCCACTGGCTCGCGCTCCCGCAGTCGATCGAGGATGTACCAGGTCAGGATGGGCGGGATCTCGCTCGGGCTGCGGTTCGTCAGCACGGCGACACCGATGCCGGCCTCCGGCACCAGCGTCATCAGCGAACCCCAACCGTTCCAGCCACCGCTGTGCGAGACGACGCGATCGCCCCGATAGGCGTTGGACTGAAAGCCCAATCCATAGTGCGCCTGGCCGAACTCCGAAAACTCGGACTTGCCGACATGCACCAGTGGCGCATGAAGTTGCTCCACAAGTGCCGCCGGCAGCAGCCTCTCCCCCTCGAACTCGCCCATGCCAAGATGAAGCCGCATCCAGTTGCCGAGGTCGGCCACCGACGTGTTGATCGCGCCGGCGGCCGTAGTACGGATCGGCAGCCGCAACCCCGGCAATCGCGTATCGACGTCAATCTTGTAAGGACGCGCAGGTTCGGGCCCGGCTTCGAGCTCGCCCAGCGAGAAGCTTACCGTCATGCCGAGCCGATCCGTCAGGCGTTCGCGAATGAAGGACTCAAAGCTCTTCCCGCTCAGCCGCTCGATCATGAGCCCGAGAGCGTTGTAGCAGAGATTGTTGTATTGCCAGGCGGCGCGAATATCGCGACTCAATTCGAGATGCCGCATCAGAGGCAGCATCTCCGCCGGCGCAAGGTCGCCAGGCAGATGAATCCAGTCGTGACGCGGCAGCCCCGACTGGTGGCTGAGTAGATCGCGCACCGTGACGCGCTCCGTCGCGACAGCATCGCAGAGCCGAAACTCAGGCAAATAGTCGCGGACCGGTTTGCTCCAGTCGAGCGCCCCTTTGTTGTGCAGCAACGCGATGGCGGTGGCGGTGAACGACTTGGTGATCGAGCAGATCACGAAATGCGTATGCGGCGTGACCGGCAAATCCGCCTCGACGTCGCGCTGCCCGTAGGCGCGCGTGAGCACGACCTCGCCGCCCTGCACGATGGCGAGCGCGGCGCCCGGCACCTTCCAGACCGCCATCGCCTCCGCAGCAAGCAGATCGAGATCGGGAATGAGAGACGCGATTTTGGAACTTTGAATATCGGCAGATGCGTTCATGGCACATGGGGCTATTTGCGAGACGCGCACTATAAATGCATCAACTTCAGATGGAAGCGGCACGCTAATGCTTTCGCGGAGAATTGAAGCCGGGATCGCGAAGCGGCGGCCTTACCGCAGCATGCCGCCACCATAACGTAGCTGGTAGAACGACGTGCCGTCCTGCCCCGCAATCGTCTCGACCCCATGAAACCGATCGAGCGCGCCTTCGGCCTCATTGCGATAGACCATGCCATCCTGCTCGAACCGGCGCGGTCCGCGATACGGCTCCTCGACCGGCACGGCCAGCAGCGCCTGGCGCAGGAATTGGTAGATCGCGAGGAAAGTGTCGCGATCCGCAATGTCCCCGCGGACGCCGCCGCTGTAGCTCATCGACCAGATGACGCGCTCGTCCCGCGAGACGGTCTCCTGCCCGACGAAAAACCCCATCCCGAAATAGATGTCGCGATAGGCGTATGGCGCAGCGCGATGCTCGAGCTGCTTGGAGCCGGCGAGCAGCGGCGTTGCCACCGTCGCATCGTCGTCGAGGCCGGCATAGGTGCGCCGTTTGGCCTCGACCAGGAAGGCCGCGAGATCGTGCGGGATCGACGGCATCAGCTACTCCACCAGCTCCGGCCACGGCACGATGGTCGACTTCACCGTCTTCATCGCCATCGCGTCCTTCACCGCTTGCGAAACGCCCGCTTCCGTGAACGGATAGATCGTCTGCATCTTCAGCCACGGATATTTGCCTCGCGTGCGGTAGAGCATGTCGACACCGAGCGGCAGGTCGTTGCCCGTGAAGCCCCAGGAGCCGAGCACGTTGAGGTCCTTGGTGCAGATGCGGTGCCAGGAGGTGTCGATCGATCCGGCGTCGGTGAACTGGCCCATCTCGACATAGGTGCCGCCGTCGCGCAGCATCTCGATGCCCTCGGGGCCCGCGGTCGGATGACCCGAGCAGTCCATCACGAGATCGGCGCCGAAGCCGCCGACGATCTCGCGGACGCGCGCGATGCGCTCCTGCGGTGACTTGAGCTCTTGGATGTCGACCGTTGCCTCCGCGCCGAACTCGCGGGCGAGCTTGAGCCGCGGCTCCTCCGGCGCACCGACGCAGATCACGCGCCCCGCCCCCATCTCCTTGGCGGCCGCGACCGCCAGAATGCCGATCGGGCCCGAGCCCTGGATCACCACCGTATCGCCCCAGGAAAATCCGCCGGCGCGGCTCGCGCGGTTGAAGGCACGGATGCAGGAGGTCAGCGGCTCGGACAATGCGCCGAGCCGCAGCGACATGTCGTCGGGCAATTTGTAGATCTTGGTGCCCGGCAGCATCTCGAGATCGACATAGACATATTCGGCCCAGCCGCCCCACATGTGCGGCGCCTTGTCGAAGCCGAGATAGCGGCCGTAATAGACCGGCGTCAGACACTTGTTGGCCGTTTGCGGATAGTGGATGCAGTAATAGCAATGGCCGCAGGGCATCAAGGGCGGGATCATCACCTTCGATCCGACCTTGAGCGGCTTGCTCATGAAGTCCTCGGTGAACTCCTCGCCGCATTCGACGATGACGCCGCCGAGCTCGTGGCCCAGCGTGAACGGCCAGGGCAGCGGTTTCGGCCAATGCCCCTTGAGGATATGCAGGTCGGTGCCGCAGACCCCGCAGGCGCCGACCTTGATCAGCGCGGCCTTGCTGCCGACCTTCGGCCACGGCACGGTTTTGATGACGGGCTCCGAGCCGGGACCGGCGTGAGTGCAGACGCGGATCTGTTGCATGGCTGTTTCCTCGGTGCCCGTCTGTTATGATTGATGGGTGCGGGCTGAGGCGAAGCGTATGTGAGATGCGCGGTCGTGCCAAGCTGCTGGTCCTCATAGCCCGCATGAGCGAAGCGATATGCGATGAGACAAAGAGCCCGGATGTCGCTGCGCTCCATCCGGGCTACAGCGCCGCCCCACACACCGCCGTCATCCTGAGGTGCGAGCCTTGCGATGCGCCAGCATCGCGAGGGGAGCCTCGAAGGATGGGCTACAGGCGCTTGCGGCCCATCCTTCGAGGCGCGCAAGGGCGCGCACCTCAGGATGACGGTGGAGTGTGTGGTGGCAGTGCATGGCTGATGTCCAAGCACACCCTAGTGTCTTGAGCCTGCACCAGCGAACGTGTATGGCCGGATGAGATCCCGCCCCAGGTAATCCCTTGAACCCCCTGCCCCAAAATCCAGCCGCCGCGTCCGGCTCGTTCGCGGCGATGAAGTCGGTGCCGTACCGGCTCCAGTTCGCCTCCTACGTGCTGGCGATGATGGCCGACAATATCGAGCATGTGATCAGCTATTGGGTGGTGTTCCAGAAATTCCATTCGCCGGCGCTGGCGGGTTTTGCGGTGCTGTCGCACTGGCTGCCATTCCTGCTGTTCTCGGTCGCGGTCGGCGGGCTCGCCGACCGGGTCGATCCGCGCCGCATCATCCAGTGCGGCATGCTGCTGTTCATCGTGGCATCGAGCGGATGGGGATTCTTCTTCCTCACCGATACGATCCAGATGTGGCACGCGATGCTGCTGCTGGTGATCCATGGCTGCGCCGGCGTGCTCTGGCAGACGCCGAACCAGCTGCTGCTCTACGACCTCGTGGCGCCTGCCGACCTGCCGAGCGCGGTGCGGCTCAACGCGATGGCGCGCTATCTCGGCATCCTGGTCGGGCCTGCGGTCGGCGGGATCATCATGCTGACGCTCGGCTCCTCACACGGCATCATCTTCAACACGCTGTTCTATCTGCCGATGCTGCTCTGGCTGTTCTGGGCGCCGGTGCGCGACAGAAGCGTGGCGGCGCGGCGCTTTGCGGTCCGCGGCTTCGCCGACATCGTGCTGACCATCCGCGCCATCGCCACCCAGCCGGTGCTGACGGCGATGACCTGGCTCGCCGGCCTCACCTCCTTCATGATCGGCAATGCCTACCACGCCCAGATGCCGGGCTTTGCCGGCGACCTCGGCCATGGCGATCCCGGCGTCTCCTACAGCGTGCTGCTCGCGGCCGATGCGGCCGGTGCAGTGCTCGCCGCAATCGCCCTGGAATCCTGGGGACGCCTGAAAGGCACGCCGCGCGCCGCGATCCTGCTCGCGATGCTCTGGAGCCTGGCACTGCTCGGCTTTGCCGTGGTCCGGGTCTATCCGGTCGCGATCGTGCTGTTGTTCTGCGCCGGCTTTTTCGAGCTGTCGTTCAACACCATGGCGCAGGCGCTGGTGCAGCTGAACGCGCCGCACGACATCCGCGGCCGCGTCGTCGGTCTTTATAATATGGCGGGGCTCGGGATGCGGGCCTTCAGCGGCATCACGGTCGGGCTGTTTGGCGCGGCGATCGGCATTCACTGGTCGCTCGGCCTGTCGGCCGCGCTGCTGCTGGCGCTGCTGGTCGTGCTGCAGCTTCGGGCGACGAGGCCGGCTTGAGCGCCGCCACCGGGTGTGGCTTTTCGGGCGCATTGTGTCCGTCCGTGTCCGCCGCGCCCAATCCTAACGCGGCATTAACCCTGTGCACCTTAGGGTCGTCCCGGACTCCGCCCGGGCGGGGGGTCGGGTGTTGAAAATGGCGTTGGCGAACAAAAAATTTCTTCCGGCCGCCGAGGAACGTCGGCGTTTCCAGCGGGTGAAGGTGCACCTGCTCGGCCGCTACATGCTGCCCGACCGCCGGGAATTCCCCTGCCAGGTGATCAACATGTCACCGGGCGGGCTCGCCCTGCTCGCCCCCGGCATCGGCAATGTCGGCGACCGCGTGGTCGCCTATCTCGACCATATCGGCCGCGTCGAGGGCAAGATCACCCGCATCATCGACAACGGCTTTGCCATGACGATCGGGGCGACGCCGAGGAAGCGCGACAAGCTCGCGGCGCAGCTGACCTGGCTCGCCAACCGCGACATCCTCAATCTGCCGGAAGACCGCCGTCACGACCGTATCGTGCCGCGCAACCCGATCGCGGTGCTGACGCTCGAGGACGGCACCAAGATGACCTGCCGCATCATCGACCTCTCGCTGTCGGGCGCGGCCATTGCCGCGGAGAACCGGCCGCCGCTCAAATCGACGGTTCTGCTCGGCCGGGTCCAGGGCCGCGTGGTCCGAAACCTCGAAGACGGCTTCGCGCTGGAGTTCTTGCACGAGCAGCCGATCGAGACTCTCGAAGAGAGCGTTACCGCGCGGTAAAGCGCGAGCGCGCGAAAACCCCTGTATTTCCAGCCCGAAGGCGGCCTCCGCAGTGCGGACGCCGCCTTTTTCGTGCCCCGCGACGGCTCCGGCGCGGGTTAACGCGCGCACCGTTTGCGGATAGAAACGGCGGTTCCGCCAGCATTTCCGCGTTAATCGATAAAATTTGAATCAATTGCAGTTGTTTCAAATTTTACGAGAATTCGATTCAAGTATAGATCGAATTCGCCCCAGCTTTTACTTGTATTCGTCTCGACTTGACTTGGCTGACTTAGCGGCAACTCAAAAGCTCCGTGCGAAATGTGGTCCCAACAAGAAACGGGGGCCGCAATGTTTGACTTCAGGGGACAGGGGAAAGGGCTGGCGCTGGCCGCCATGCTCTTCGGGATCAGCGCGGCAGCGCAGGCCGGCGAAGGCCGTCTGCTCTACGCGAGCCTCGGTGACACCACGCGTGCACCGATCGGCTGGGTCGAGTTCTGCGCGGACAATGCCGCCCAGTGCCAGGGCGCACCGACGCAGCCGCGCGACATCGTGATGTCGCAGGCTGCATGGCGCGACCTCGTCAAGGTCAATCGCTGGGTCAACGAGACCGTCAAGCCTTTGACCGACCAGGAGCACTGGGGCGTGATCGAGAAGTGGTCGCTGCCGACCGACGGTTACGGCGACTGTGAAGACTACGTGCTGTTGAAGCGCAAGATGCTGATCGATGCCGGATGGCCGCGCGAGGCCCTGCTCATCACCGTCGTGCGCGACAAGAAGGGCGAAGGACACGCGGTGCTGACGGTGAAGACCGACAAGGGCGAGTTCGTTCTCGACAATCAGAACGAGAACGTCGTCGCCTGGACGGAGACCGGCTACCGCTTCGTCAAGCGCCAGTCGCAGAGCGATCCCAACGTCTGGGTCTCGCTCGGCGATACCAGGCCGGCGGTCTCCACCGCCAGCGCAAGAGACTAGAAACGAGACAACAGGTTACGCGACCCGGTCACATCCCCACCCCTCCCCGTCCCAGACCGGTTCGCGCGCGGCCAGGCTTCCCCCAAAGCCTGGCCGCAACTTTTTTGGGGCTGTGCTCAGCCCTGTGACGACCACGGCACACGCGCGCGGGTGAAATCGCGCCAGCTGCCCTGCAGGACGGGCTGCACGCCGACCGATGCGCGCGCCTGCCAGCCGGCAATGGCCGCCGCGGCAATGGCGCTGTCGGGCTCGGCAACGAGCCCCTCCAGCAATGAGGCCGTGACCGCCATGTCGTTGAAGGCACCGAGCTGCTCCTGCAGCCCGGCAAGCCGGCGCGAGAAGCGTCTGGCGGACTTGCGGTCTTCATACAGCGGCAGCAGGAATTCGCCGAGATAGCGCAGCCGCTTGGTCGCGAGCCGCACTCTGTGCAGCTGCTCGATGGTGAGCGACTTGAAGCGGCGGCCGCGCCTCAGCACCTTCGCGTGCTGCTCCGACAGGATGCGCTGCGCGAAGTTGATGGCGGGCTCGGCGAGCAGGCCGAGGTCTTCGGCGGCCACGTCGTTGCGCCATCCCCGCGTCTCGATCCAGTGACCGAGGCCGATCAGGAATACGGCGCAGCGGCGGTCGTCGAGCGCATGATGCGCCCTGCGATAGGCGTCGGACTGGCGCCTGGCAGCAGCCCGGCCGAGCGCATCGAAGCCTGCGACCGCAGGACAGGCTGTTGCGACCGCCGGCAAGGTCTCCAGCCGGAACACATCCCAGTCGCGCGCAGCGGACAGCGCTTGCGCCAGCCATTTGGCTTCCGAGCGCAGCGCGTCGAGATTGCTGAGCGCGCCGACCGATCGCATCAGATCCAGCGCCGATCGCAGCCGGCGCAGCGAGACACGCAGCTGATGCACGCCTTCCGCATCGCGGCCGTCCTCGGCCGCCGACAGCGACTGCAGCAAGTGAAGGAAGCAGGAGCGCAGGATCGTCGCGAAGGCTTCGTCGAGCGTCACCGACGGATCGAGGCGAAGTTTGCGCGGCCGTCGCGCCGCCGGCGGCAGGTCAGCGGCAAGGTCGAAGCCGCGCGCCGACTTGCTGCGGATCGACGGCTTCACCGCCCCCTGCTCCGCAAGCAGCAAGGCGACCTCGTAGATCGTGCTCGCGCTGCCGCTCTTGAGTTCGAGCTCGATCTCGCTCACCGGCAGCGAGCGGTCGCCGGCCGTCAGCTGGCCCTGGTCGAATGCGACTTCAACCGCGCCGGTCGGCAGGTCGATCATCCGTGCATGCCGATGGATGTCGGCGGTGAAGACGGCTTCGAGCGGATGCGCTTGGAGAGCGCCGCGAAGCTTCTCCGGAATGAAAGGCATCGCCAGAGCGAGATCGGGCGCAAGCGACGGCACGCTCGCCTCCCACTCGCCACGGCGCAGCGGATCGTCGGCAACCTCGGTCTTCACGGTCTGCACGAAGCGCGCACCAATCTGGCGAACGCGCAGGCTCAGGCCGTTGCGCCGAAGCGCCCGCTCCGGCGTGTCGTAATAGACGGACTTGAGATGCTTGCGCACGCCCTTGTTGCGCGCGTTGGCCGCGATGACGGGCGCGGCGTCGAAATCCGCGATGCGATGGGCATCGACGAGAAGCTTGAGCTCGATCTCGCCGGCGGGGCGCGCGGCAACGGTCGATGGAGCTGGTTGCGGCGTGGGCGTCGTGCCCTGCAATGGCGTCTGATCGATCACAGCGCCCTCGACGACCGCAGGTTCCGCGCCGGGCCCGGCCGGTTCAATCTGCCTGAGGAAGCCCGCGATAACTTGCGTTCTCTTGTTGTCTTTCGGGACAGGAATCCCGTCCGGCGCGCTCACAGCTTTGCGCGCCGGCGTAGCGTCTGATTTCAGCATTTCCGGAGACATGACAGTTCGATGACAGAGCGCCAGCATATAGCCTGTCCGGCCCGCGAGGAATAGTCACGTTACGTCGCGCGGCGTGATCGTCGACTGTCATAATTCGTCGCGACGTTGCGAACTAAATTGCCGCAGAGATTCGCGAGCGATCGAATTGATAGCGAATCTCGCGGCTCTCGAAACCAAGATGAACGCATCAGCGAACCCAACTCATGCTAGCCGAGAAATTCTCTCTGGCTTTGGAGACGCTTAGAAGTCACGCCTCCGATGACAGACCCGAGCTTGTGACGAGCGCTGCGAGCCGCAGCGCGATCCCGGAGCCCGCAGGTCGGGCGCCGCGAAGGCCACCGGTTCCCCACGATCAGAGCTAGAAACGTTCTTCGCTTCGCGCGCGGAATGTTCCCCCAAATGGCCGGCCTAGTGGCTCGCAGCAACCTGTTGGGCCGGGGCCTCCGCCGTCCCGGCCGGCATCGCGGCCGACCGAGCGATCAGGGCATAGGCGACCGGCACCACGAACAGCGTGAACAGCGTGCCGATCGACAATCCGGTCGCGATCACGAGGCCCATGTTGTAGCGCGACACCGCGCCCGCGCCGCTCGCGGTGATCAGCGGAACGACGCCGAGCACCATCGCCGCAGTCGTCATCAGGATCGGCCGCAGCCGGATCGCCGCGGCCTCGATGATCGCGTCCGTCGCCGTCTTACCCTCGAGGCGCAGTTCGTTGGCCACCTCGACCATCAGGATGCCGTGCTTGCTGACGAGGCCCATCAGGGTGAGCAGCCCGACCTGGGTGTAGATGTTGAGGCTGGCGCCGCCGATGCCGAGGCTGATGAAGATCAGGGCGCCGGCCAGCGACATCGGCACCGAAACCAGGATGACGATGGGATCGAGGAAGCTGTTGAACAGCGCGGCGAGCGCCAGGAAGATGATGATGACGGCAAACGCGAACGTCGTGACGAAGCCGCCCGACTCCTGCTCGAGCTGCCGCGAGGCGCCGCCGAAATCCACCGTGTAGCCGGCCGGCAGGGTCTTCGCGAGATCCTTGAGCGTGGCGAGCGCGCTGCCCATCGACACCGTCGGCATCGCGACTCCGGAGATCGTCGCCGCATTGATCTGCTGGAAATGGTTGCGCGACTGCGGAACGGTCCTGTTCTCCAGATGGGCGACGGTCGACAGCGGCACCATCGAATTGTCGCTCGCCTTGATGTAGTAGCCGAGCAGCTGGTCTGCCGCCAGCCGATCGTTCTGCTTGGCCTGAGGAATCACCTTGTAGGAGCGGCCGTCCAGGCTGAAATAATCGAGGTAGTTTCCCCCGAGCATGGTCGCGAGCGCGCCGCCGAGATCACTCATCTTCAAGCCGAGATCACCGGCCTTGTCGCGGTCGAAGGAGACCAGCGTCTGGGGCCTGTCGATCTTCAGGTCGGTATCGAGGAAGATGAATTGGCCGCTCTTCAGCGCCTGCACCATGAAGTTGCGCGAGACCTGGTCGAGTTCGTCGTACGAGCCGGTCGTACCGATCACGAACTGGATCGGAAGGCCGTTGCTGCCGGGCAGCGGCGACGGCTGGAAGGCGACCGAGCGCGTGCCGGCGATGGTGTTGAGCAGGTTCTGGAAATCCGGCTGGAGGGTCTTCGTGGTCAGGCTGCGCTGGTCCCAGGGCTTGAGCACCCAGCCTCCGATCGCCTGGGTGGGCGTGTCGATCTGGAAGAGGGTCTTCGTTTCCGGGCGTTTGGCCACGAGATCGTAGATCTGCTGGCTGTAGAACTGCCGCTGCTGAAGTGTCGCTGAGGGCGCCGAGGTGGTCAGCGAGAGCACGACACCCTGGTCCTCGTCGGGCGCGAGCTCGCTGGTCGAGGTCGCGTAGAGCCAGGGAATGCCGGCCAGCAACAGTAGCGCGAACACGGCCACGACCGGCTTCATCGCAAAGACGGCCTCCAGCCGACGGCGATAGGCACCCGAGAGCCGCTCCAGCACGTGGTCGATGGTCCGGACCAGGCGCGCCTCCCAGGTCGTCGCATCGCGCTCGGTCTTGCGCAACAGCCAGGCGCAGTTCATCGGCGACAGCGTCAGCGCGATCACCGCAGATACCGTGACCGCGCCTGCGAGCGTGAAGGCGAACTCGGTGAAGAGCGCGCCGGTGAGGCCGCCCTGGAATCCCACGGGCACGTAGACTGCGATCAGAACCACGGTCATGGCGATGATCGGGCTTGCCAGCGCGCGTGCGGACTGGATCGCGGCCTCGACCGGCGCGACACCTTCGTCGATGAGCCGGTGCACGCTCTCCACCACGATGATGGCATCATCCACCACGAGCCCGATGGCGAGCACGAGTGCAAGCAGGGTCAGCAGATTGATGGAGAAGCCCATCAACAGCATCAGCCCGAATGTTCCGATCAGCGACAGCGGGATCGCGATGACCGGAATCAGGACCGATCGCCACGAGCCCAGGAACAGGAACACCACCGCGATCACGATCAGCACCGCTTCCACCAGCGAGTGGACAACTTCGTCGATCGAGGAATTGACGAAGTCGGTGGAGTCGTAGAGCACCTCGCCGACCAGACCGTTCGGAAGCTGCGCCTTGATGTCGGGCAGGACCGCCTTCACACCGTTGACGACGTCGAGCAGATTGGCCGTGGGCGCCGTCTGGATGCCGACATAGACCGCCGTCTTGCCGTTGAATTTCGTTTCGCTGTCGTAGTCGTCGTTGCCGAGCGTGACGTTTGCGACGTCGCGCAGGCGGATGATGGCGCCGTTAACCGTCTTGACCACGAGGTTGCGGTACTGCTCCAGCGAATGGAGGTTGGTCGAGGCCGCCAGGTCGACCTGCACCAGCCGGCCCTTGGTCGTGCCGAGGCCGGAGATGTAATCGTTGCCCGAGAGCGCCGTCGAGACGTCGCTTGCGGTGAGGCCGTAAGCCGCCAGCTTGTCGGGATCGAGCCAGGCGCGGAGCGCGAACTTCTTGGCGCCGAGGAGCTCGGCGGTCTGCACGCCGGCGACGGCTTGGAGCCGCGGCTGCACCACGCGCGTCAGATAGTCGGTGATCTGGTTCGGCGCCAGCACTTCGCTGGCGAAACCGATATACATCGCGTCGATGGTCTGGCCGACCTTGAGTGTGAGCGTCGGCTGCTGCGTGCCCGACGGAAACTGGTTGAGCACCGAGTTGACCTTGGCGTTGATCTCCGTCATCGCCTTGCCGGAATCGTAGTTCAGCCGCAGATTGATCGTGATGGTGCTGGAGCCGGTGACGCTGCTCGACGTCATGTAGTCGATGCCGTTCGCCTGGGCGACGGCGTTTTCGAGCGGCGTCGTGATGAAGCCCGCGATGATGTCGGAATCCGCGCCGGCATAGGCGGTGCTCACCGTGACGATGGCGTTCTGCGTGCGCGGGTATTGCAGGATCGACAGCGTCGTCATCGAGCGCAGGCCGAGCACGAGGATCAGGGCGCTGACCACGAGCGCCAGCACCGGCCGGCGGATGAAGATATCGGTGAAACGCATGATGTCGTGGTACTCGTTGTCTTGAGAAACCGGCGTCGACGCGAAGCCTTACTGATCGACGATGTTCGGCGCGGCTTCGGTCTGCGGCACGTGCGAATTGTCGATCTTGACCGGGCTGCCGTTGCGCAGCTTGAGCTGGCCGGCGATGACCACGGTCTCGCCCGGCTTGACGCCGTCGTTGACGGCGACCTGATCGCCCTTCGGGGATCTCGTCTTGACGAACATCTGCCGGGCGGTGCCCTGACCGTCGCGCAGATCGTCCACGAGATAGACGAGGTCGCCGTAGGAATTGTTGACGATCGCGGTGAGCGGGATTGTGACGACCTGCTCGGGCTTGCCGATCGCGATCTCGATCTTTGCGAACATGCCGGGCAGCAGCCGTGCCTCGCCGTTTCGCAGGGTGGCCCGCACCTGGACGTTGCGGCTGGTCGAATCGACCTTGGCGTTGATCGCCGTGATCTGCCCGGTGAAGCGCTCGCCGGCGATGGCGTCGACTGCGACCGAGATGTCCTGTCCGATGCGGATCGAGGCCAGCGCCTGCTGCGGCAGGTAGAAGTCGGCGTAGATCGGGTCGAGGCTCTGGAGCGTCACGATGCTGGTGCCGGCCGAGAGATACTGGCCGAGATCGACGGCGCGGATGCCGAGCCTGCCCGCGAACGGCGCCTTCAGCGTCTTCTGCTCCAAAAGCGCCCTCTGCTGCTCGACCAGCGCCTGGGCATTCTTCAGATTGGCCTTGTCGCTGTCGACTGTGGCCTGGCTCACCGCGTTGAACTTGATCTGCTCCTCGTCGCGCTTGAGCACGATGGCGTAGTTCTCGGCCGTCGCCTGCAGCGACCGCAGCTTGGCGACGTCGTCGGTCGCCACCAGCGTCAGCAGGGTCTGCCCGGCAGCAACGTTGTCGCCGGAGGAGAAGTCGATGCTCTGCACGATGCCGGCGACCTGGAGCGCGAGGTCGGCGCCGTTCACCGCGCGCAGCGAACCGACGGCGCTCAGGCTGGACTGCCAGGGCGCATTGGCGGCGACCACGGTGGAGACTGTCTGCGGCGGATTGGCCATCGCGCCGATCGCCTTGCGGATCATCATCTCCTTGAAGGTCTGGAATCCGTACAGGCCGCCGAACAGGATCGCCATCCCGCACAGCATGATTGTCATCCGCTTGATCATCGCAACGCGTCCTCGGTCTTCTTGTCGGTGCCGGCGAAGTATCCGGCATTGGCGCGCGGCAGCGCGTCCGGCGTCTCATCCACGCGATTCCACCAGCCGCCGCCGAGCGACTGGAACAGCGCGGCGGTGTCGGTGAAGCGGGTCGCCTGCGCCTTGATGCGCGAGACCCGCGAATTCAGATAGGATTGCTGCGCGTTGATGATGTTGGCGTAGGGCACCGCGCCGGTCTTGAACTGCTCGATCGCCATGGCGAGGCTGTCCGCCGTCGCCTTTTCGGCGGCGGCCTGCGCCTTCAGCGTCGCCGCGTCGTACTGGATGGCGCGCAGGGAATCCGCGACGTTCTGGAAGGCGGTGACGACCGTGCTCTTGTACAGCGCCAGATCCTGCTCGAAGGCCGCCACGTCGGCTTCCTTGGTGTGGTACAGCGTGCCGCCGTCGAAGATCTTCTGGCTGACGCTGGACGCCGCGCTCCACACGATCGTCTCCGGCGAGAACAGCCGCTCCGGCGCGGTGGAGCCGTAGCTGCCGGACAGCGTGAGCTGCGGCAGCAGATTGGCGATGCCGACGCCGACGGTCGCGGTGGCCTGATGCAGGGTGGCCTCGGCCTGGCGGATGTCGGGGCGCTGCCGCACCAGCCTCGAGGGCAGCGACAGCGGTAGCCGCCCCGGAAGCCTGAGATCGGCGAGCGTCACATGCTCACCGCGGTCCTGGCTCGGCAACCGGCCGAGATAGGCCATCAGCTGGTTGCGCTGCTGCGCGAGTTGCTTCTGGAGCGGCGCCAGCGTCGCCTTGGCCTGCGCCAGCGTCGCCTCCTGCGACAGCACGTCGGACTTCGAGATCGCGCCGATGTCGAACTGACGCTGGATGCGTGTGAGCTGGTCCGTCTCGGCCTTGATGATCTCCTCGGTCGCGAGGATTTGATCGCGCAGCGAAGCGTCCGTGATCGCGGCGGTCACCACATTGGCGGTCAGCGTCAGATAAGTCGCTTCGAGCTTGAAGCCCTGGTAATCGGCCTGGGCCTGAAGTGCCTCGACGGAACGGCGCGTGCCGCCCCAGATGTCGAGCGCGTAGGAGACGCTGACGGATGCGTTGTAGAGCGTGTAGGTCGAGGCCTGCGCCGGCCATTGTCCAGATTGCGACGTGCTGACCCGATCGCGCTCGGCCGAGGCGCTCCCGGTCACTTGCGGAAACAGGCTGCCCTGCTGCGCCAGCGCGTTCTCGCGCGCATAGCGCAAAGCGAATTGCGCTGCCTGGACGTCGGGGTGATTGCGGATTGCCTCTTCCACGAACGCATTGAGCTGCCGCGAGCGGAACAGCGCCCACCAGGCGCCGGGAATGTCCCTGCCGGTCTCGAAGCCCTGCGAATTGCCGCCCGGCGTCGGCGCGCTCTCGGTGGCGGACGGACGCCGCTCGCGCGAATAGCCATCGACAGCCGGCCCCGATGGCGACACGAAGTCCGGACCGAGCGCGCAGGAGGCGAGCAGAAGCCCCGCGAGCGAGACGCCGGTCCAGGGCACGATCCGCGCCGATCTGCGGCATGCGGCGGAAGGAGCGCCCGATTGAGCGGCCGAGAGAGGATCTGTCAAAGAACTAAACCGTTTAGTTTTTCCCCGATCAGCTGTATGTTGCAGACAGGAACCAAAAGTCAAGCCGTGGAGCTACGGGGTAAATGGCGATGACAGTGCACAAGGCGCAGATGCGAGAGACCAAGAATTCGACGGAAACAATCCAGCAACAACGCGCCCGGGCGAAATATTATCAGATTCTCGACAGCGCCCGCGCACTCTTCCTTGACCAGGGCTTCGACACCACCAGCATGGACGCGATCGCGCGCGATGCCGGCGTCTCGAAGGCCACCCTCTACGTGCATTTCGACGACAAGGACGACCTGCTGCTGGCGCTGATCAACGAGGAATGCAAGCGCTACGGCCCCAAGACGCTGTGGCGCAATCACGGCGGCAAGATCGACCTCAGGACCGAGCTGCACGCCATCGGCACCAAATTCCTCGAGGCCTTTCTCGACCCGCGCGGACTTGCCGTGCATCGGCTCATCATGTCCTGCGCCTCGCGCTATCCCCGCGCGGCCGAAGTCTTCATGACGAGCGGACCGGAGCGGTGCGATGCCGAGGTGGCCGCCTTCCTGCGCGCGGCGCAGGCCCAGGGCCTCGTCGACATTCCGGATATCGGCATGGCGGCCACGCAATTCCTCAGCCTCGTCCAAGGCAAGGAGATCCTCAAATGGGCGCTGTCCATGAAAACGCCGAGCCCGGCCCACCACCGCGCGCTTATCGAGAACGGCATCAACGTCTTTCTCGCCGCCTATGAGCGCCGCCCCGCAGTGGACGGACCGGCGCACCGGAGCGCAGCCAAAGCGCGCAAGCGCCGGTCGCCGAACTAGAGCATTTTCGGTTCTGATTGAATCAGAACCGAAGCTCTAGATTCTTGTTTTGACGCGTTTTCTTCACGCGAACCGGTGTCC
>NZ_LFJB01000126.1:0-18866 GCF_006658625.1 Bradyrhizobium sp. UNPF46 | reverse complement strand
ACGCATCCCCAGCCTCCGAGATCCAATGCAAATCAGTGAATCACGAAACTCCGACAAAAACGATAGTTTTTCAGCAGACTGCTAGTCCGGCACCGGCACGTCGAACGTGTTGAGCGTGACCGAGACCATGCAGTAGACGCCGACGAGATAGGACAGCTCGGCGGCGCCATGCTCGCCGAACTCCTTCACCGCGGCGCGCCAGGTCAATTCCGGCAGCACGCCGCCGCCGACCAGCGCGGAGGCGACGTCGTAGGCGACGGCCTCCTGCCTGGTGAGGTCGACCGGCCGCTGTCCGGCGACGATGGTCGCGAGCTTCTCGTCGGAGAGGCCGCGCTGCTCGGCAACCAGCACATGGGCATAGAGCTCGTAGCCGGAGCGGAAATGCGAGCCGGTGACGAGGATGGCGACCTCGCGCACCGGCGCGGGCAGCAACGGGTTCGACGCGATCGCCTTGACCAGCTCCCACACCGGCTTGCCGAAGCGCGGCTCGCGGACCCAGGGATTCCAGGGTCCGAGCAGCGCGCCGTCCTCGCGCATGTTCACG
The DNA here is from genome assembly GCF_006658625.1 of Bradyrhizobium sp. UNPF46. NCBI lineage: Bacteria > Pseudomonadati > Pseudomonadota > Alphaproteobacteria > Hyphomicrobiales > Nitrobacteraceae > Bradyrhizobium > Bradyrhizobium sp. UNPF46. The sequence goes on along the minus strand of NZ_LFJB01000126.1, from coordinate 18,322 downwards.
AAGCCCTTGAAGTGGTCCTTGATGCCGGCCCGCATGTCGTCATAGAGCGGCTTTTGTTCGGCGGTCAGATCCTTGGGATCGAGAATGGGAAGGCGCACGGCGGAGATCTCCTCGTTGAGAGGGCGCGAGGCTCGCCTGCGCACCCGCACAAGGCAAGTGAAGTTGCCGTGACGGCCGTGCAATTTTGCAAATGGCGGGGAGACACGGATTGGAGCCCGTCGAGGCTTCACGCGTTCTGCGGATTGACCACGTCGTCGACGTCCAGCGCCAATGGCGCACCTGTCTCGAGGAACGACGACAGCGCCGCCTCGAACGGCGCCGGATCGAGGCCGCGCGCCTTCAGCCATGCCGGCTCATAATAGGTCTGCCGGTAGCGCTCGCCGGAATCGCAGATCAGCGTCACCAGAGATCCCGTCACATTCGCCTTGCGCATCTCCGCGGCGAGCCGACAGAGCGCCAAGAAATTGGTGCCGGTCGAACCGCCGACCACCCGGCGCAGCCGCCGCGACAGCACGTTCATCGCTGCGATCGTCACCGCGTCCGGAATCTTCATCATGCGGTCGACCACGCCCGGCACGAAGGACGGTTCGCAGCGCGGCCGTCCGACGCCCTCGATCAGCGACGGTCGGTCGCAAACACGGGAGCGGTCCTGCGAGCGGAAGCAGTCGAAGAAAGCCGAGTGCTCGACATCGGCGACGCACAGACGCGTCGGATACTGGCGATAACGCAAATAGCGGCCGATGGTGGCCGACGTGCCGCCGGTCCCCGCGCCCATCACGACCCAATCCGGCAGCGGACGCGGCTCGCCCTGCAATTGGCTGAAGATCGATTCGGCGATGTTGTTGTTGCCGCGCCAGTCCGTGGCGCGCTCGGCGAAGGTGAACTGATCCATGTAATGGCCGTTCAGCCGGGCGGCGAGCGCGGCCGCTTCAGCATACAGCGCACGGCCGTCGTCGATCAGGTGGCAATTGCCGCCATAATGCTCGATCGCGGCGATCTTCTCCGCCGAGGTCGTGCGCGGCATCACGGCATAGAAGGGCACGCCGATCATCTGCGCAAAATAGGCCTCCGACACCGCGGTCGATCCCGACGATGCCTCGACGACAGGCGTGCCTTCGCGGATGTGGCCGTTGCAGAGCGCGTAAAGGAACAGCGAACGCGCCAGGCGATGCTTCAGGCTGCCGGTCGGATGTGTCGACTCGTCCTTCAGATAGATGTCGATGCCCGATAGCGCCGGCACGATCAGGCGGATCAGATGCGTGTCGGCGGTACGGCACTGGTCGGCCTCGATCGCGGCGACCGCCTCGTCAATCCAGCCGCGCCGGTAAGCCGGCCCGGCCGGATTGAGGTGGCGAAAGGGGAATGTCTGCATCGCGCGAACCTCTCATGATGCGGATCGCGCATCAAGTGCGCTCAAAACTCCAGCGGCGCGTTGTCGACGACTTCCTTCATCACGAAGAAGGTGCGGGTCTGGCGCACGCCCGGCAGCGCGATGAGCTGCTCGCCATGGATGCGGTTGAAATCCTCCATGTCTCCGACCCGGATCTTGAGGAAATAGTCGAAGTCGCCGGCGACCAGGTGGCAGTCGAGCACGAATTTCAGTTTTGCGACCGCCTGCTCGAAGATCGCGAAGCTCTCCGGCGTCGAGCGGTCGAGCACGACGCCGACCATCACCAGCGTGCCCTTGGCCACCTTCTTGGGGGCGATCATGGCGCGGACGGCAGCGATGAACCCGTCCTCGAACAGGCGCTGGGTGCGGCGGTGGCAGGTGGCGGGGCTGATCGCGACCGTTTCGGCCAGCTCGGCATTGCTCAGCCGGCCGTTATTCTGCAGCAATCTCAGGATCTTAAGGTCGGTGCGGTCGAGCCGGGCGGCCATGAAAGAAGCTTCCATATATTTGCTATATCTCGGAAGAATTATTAGCAATAGTCGCCTAATGCGCAAGAAGATGCGCAATATGGACGCAATATTCGAGAGCACATTTTTCCGGGGCGATGCTAGGCAGCAGCCAGCACCAACGCCAATCGGGATGACCCATGAAACTCGACAAATTTCCGCGCTATCCGCTGACCTTCGGCCCGACGCCCATCGAGAAGCTGGAACGGCTGTCAAAGCATCTCGGCGGCAATGTCGAGGTCTACGCCAAGCGCGAGGATTGCAATTCCGGCCTCGCCTATGGCGGCAACAAGCTGCGCAAGCTCGAATACATCATCCCCGATGCGATCGCCTCCAATGCCGACACGCTGGTCTCGATCGGCGGCGTGCAGTCCAACCACACCCGCATGATCGCGGCGGTCGCGGCCAAGATCGGCATGAAGTGCCGCCTGGTGCAGGAAGCCTGGGTGCCGCACGAGGATGCGGTCTATGACCGTGTCGGCAACATCATGCTCTCGCGCATCATGGGCGCCGACGTGCGCCTGGTCGACGACGGCTTCGACATCGGCATCCGCAAGAGCTGGGAGCAGGCGATCGAGGAAGTGAAGGCGGCGGGCGGCAAGCCCTACGCGATCCCTGCCGGTGCCTCCGTGCACAAATTCGGCGGCCTCGGTTATGTCGGCTTCGCCGAAGAAGTGCGCAAGCAGGAGGCCGAGCTCGGCTTCAAGTTCGACTACATCGTGGTCTGCACCGTCACCGGTTCGACCCATGCCGGCATGCTGGTCGGCTTTGCCGCCGATGGCCGTGCGCGAAAAGTGATCGGCATCGATGCTTCTTTCACGCCTGATCAGACCAAGGCGCAGGTGCTCGAGATCGCGAAGAACACCGCTGAGCTCGTCGAGCTCGGCAAAGACCTCGTCTCCGATGACGTCGTGCTGATCGAGGACTACGCCTATCCCGCCTATGGTGTGCCGTCGGAAGAGACCAAGGAGGCGATCCGCCTCACCGCGCGCCTCGAGGGCATGATCACCGACCCCGTCTATGAGGGCAAGTCGATGCAGGGCCTGATCGACCTCACGAAGAAAGGCTATTTCGAGAAGGGTGCGAAGATCCTCTACGCCCATCTCGGCGGCGCGCCGGCCCTGAACGGATATGCGTATGCGTTCCGGAACGGGTGAAATAGCGTAGCTCTCGCCTCGTACACCACTGTCGTCCCGGGCAAGCGTAAGCGCAGACCCGGGACCTATAACCACGGGAAGTGGTTTGGCGAAGAACGTCGTCGCGCCTGCCTCAAGATAGATCGCGCGGTATGGATCCCGGATCTGCGCGCGCTTTGGGCGCGCTTGTCCGGGATGACGACGTGGAGAGATCAGGGCGCGCCTACCGCGTCCTGACGATCTGCAGCAGCTCGTCGCCGTAATGCTCGAGCTTCTTGTCGCCGATGCCGGGGACGTTGCGGAGCTCATCCAGCGTGGTCGGCCAGGCCCGGACGATGCCGTCGATGGTGGCATCGTGCAGCACGACATAGGCCGGCACGCCACGCTCGCGCGCGATGTCTGACCGCCACGACCGCAGCCGCGCGCGCAATTCGGGATCGACATCGCCCGGGGGCGTGCCTGCCGCGGGCGCCAGATCGCCGCGCCGTGACTTGGCACGGCTGGCGCGAACGCGGGCCTGCGGCGCCTCCTCGCGCAGCCAGACCTCGGTCTCACCGCGCAGCACGCCGCGCGCGCTTTCAGTCAACTTCAGCGCGCCATAGGCCTCGCTGTCGCTCTGCAAATGGCCCATCGCCACCAGTTGCCGCAACACGGTGCGCCACTGCTTCTCGTTGAGCTCGCGTCCGATGCCGAACACGGACAATTTGTCGTGGCCGAACTGCGTCACCTTCTCGGTCAGGCGCCCGATCAGCACGTCGATCAGATGCATCGCACCGAAACGTTGCCCGGTGCGATAGGCGCAGGAGAGCAGCTTCTGCGCCAGCACCTTGCCGTCGCGCATCTTCGGCGGCGTCAGGCAATTGTCGCAATTGCCGCAATTCTCCGCGGTCACCGCCTCGCCGAAATAGGCGAGCAGCCGCCGGCGCCGACACTGCGCGGTCTCGGCCAGGCCGACCAGCGCATCGAGCTTGCCGATCGAGACCCTCTTGAAGTCGTCGGAGGCGCTGGACTCGTCGATCATGCGACGCTGCTGCACGATGTCGGAGAGCCCATAGGCCATCCAGGCTGCCGACGGCTTGCCGTCGCGGCCGGCGCGCCCCGTCTCCTGGTAATAGGCCTCGATGCTCTTGGGCAGGTCGAGATGGGCGACGAAGCGCACGTCGGGCTTGTCGATGCCCATGCCGAATGCGATGGTCGCGACGATGACGATGCCGTCCTCGTTGAGAAAGCGGTCCTGGTTGCGCGAGCGCACGCCGCTGTCGAGCCCGGCATGATAGGGCAGCGCCGCAATGCCGGCGTCATCAAGCGCGGCAGCGACCTCCTCGACGCGGTTGCGCGACAGGCAATAGACCACGCCGGCATCGCCCATATGACGTTCGCGGATGAACTCCTTCAGCTGCGACACGGCGTTGCGCTTGTCGACGATCTCGTAGCGGATGTTGGGCCGGTCGAAGCTGGAGACGAATTGCGGCGCGCCGGTCAGTTGAAGCCGCTCGACGATCTCCTTGCGCGTCAGCTCGTCGGCGGTCGCGGTCAGCGCGATGCGCGGCACGTCGGGAAAGCGCTCGGCAATGATGGAGAGGCCGACATATTCGGGCCGGAAATCATGCCCCCATTGCGAGACGCAATGCGCCTCGTCGATCGCGAACAGCGCCACCTTCGCCTGCGCCAGCAGCGACAGGCAGCGCGGCGTCACCAGCCGTTCCGGAGCGACATAGAGCAGATCGAGATCGCCTGCGAGCAGGCGCCGCTCGATGTCGGAGGCCTCCTGGAAGCTGAGCGACGAGTTCAGCGCGGCGGCATTGACGCCGGCCTCGAGCAGGCCCGCGACCTGGTCGCGCATCAAGGCAATCAGCGGTGACACCACGATGCCGCAGCCTTCGCGCAGCAGCGAGGGAAGCTGGTAGCACAGCGACTTGCCGCCGCCGGTCGGCATCAGGACCAGGCAATTGCCGCCATCCGTGACGTGCCTGACGATCTCACCCTGCGCGCCGCGGAAACCCGGCAGGCCGAACACCGAATGCAGCACCGACAGCGCGTCGCGGCCGTTGGCCGGCGCAGGAAGCGGAGCGGTGGAGGGAGCGGACATGCTTGGCTGGAACCAGGGCCGTGAGATTCGTCACAAGGCCAGTCGCATGGCGGCGTCGGCGTGGCAAGAGTGTTTGCTGCGCAGAGCGTTACCTTCCCCTCTCCCCTTGTGGGCCCCTTGTGGGAGAGGGTGGCTCGCCGCGGAGCGGCGAGACGGGTGAAGGGTCTGTCACCGCGAATTCGATAGGGATTGCTTTGCGGACTTAACCCCTCATCCGGCGCTTCGCGCCACCTTCTCCCGCAAGGGGAGAAGGAAAGAAAAAAACTACGCCCCGATCCTGCGCAGCGCCTCTGCGACCGTCACGATCGGCATGTTGCGCCGTCCGGCGGCTTCCAGCGCGTGGCGCATCAGGTCCGGGGTACAGCCATAGGGGCTCGGCGTGTCCGCAACGTCATGGCCGTAGAAGATGAGCCATCCACCGCTCGCGACGGCCTCGTCGAAATAGCGATCGACGCCCGCCTTGTCGATCTCGCGATCGACCAGGGGCGAAGCGCGCAGGAACTGGAGATCGATGACGTCGCTGTTGACGCCGGGGAGAATGCCGCGCGCCGAACGGAAAGCCTTGGCGAGCTGCGGCTTGCGCCAGACCGAGGCGATCCCATAGGGATAGGCAAAGTTCTCCAGATTGATCGAGGAATCGATCGCACGGAAATAGGAGCGGTTCTGATCGATCTCGCGCGCCATCGCCGCCTCGTCGAGATTGGCCGAGCTCTGATGCGAGAAGGTGTGGCAGGCAATCTCGTGACCTGAGCGGTGAAGCCGGACGATCGCGTCGTCCGACAAGCCGTGCCAATGGTCCGACGGCTGACCGATCAGGCTACCGGCGAGATAGAACGTGCCCCGGCCGCCATGCCTTTCCAGAAGCTCGGCGCCCTCGCCTGCGGCACTGTCGGGGGCATCGTCGAAGGTGAAGCTCACGATCGGCGCATGCGCGAGGAGCCGGTGCGGCGCGGCGCGGAAATGCCGGGCCAGCCGATTGCTCACGCGTCCCTGGAGTGCCGACCACACGATGGCGTTCCCGTGATTAGATATTTCCGTACTGAAACATTCGCGTGCCGGTCGAGGCAAGCTTAACGCCTGGGTAATCCTAACGCGGAACCAACATCTTTCGATTGACGCGCAGGAATCGACGCCTCGGTCTCCGCGCTGAGATATTGCAGCCAATTGCGGAAAAGTACCGCCGCCGCGCTGCCGGCGTCGATATCGGCGCGCAAATTCAGCCCGGGCAGCTCGTTGGTGAGCGCAGGGTGGCGCTGGTGCGCCGCCTTCTTCTCGAAGCGGGCCAGCTTCTCTTCCGTCGCTGCGTCAAAATAACCCACGGGCAGGCGCGGATAGTTGTCGCGCTCCCGCGCGAGGTAGCGGCCGATGTCGCGCAGATATTCGCGCTGGAGCGACAGTGCGTCGTATTCCGGATGGCCCTGGAAGAACACGAAGCGGCTGGCATATTGGCGAACGAAAACGTCGACGCCGGCCGTTTCGGAGCGAGTCAGCACCTGATAGCCGGCCTGCACCAGGTCGCTCTCCGCGATCTCGTTCAGACGCGAATGCGAGACCTTCAGCGGCCCTGACGCGGCGTGCGTCATGGAATCGCTCGTCACGACATCGCAATCGAAGATGCCGTGACATTTGGCCGGCAGCCGCCGCCGTGCGATGCCGTCCAGATGCAGCACCGCCGCATGCGCAGCAAGGCACGACCAGATCGTCGAGCGCGTGTTGGCCTTGGCCCAGTCGATGAGCTCGGTGAGGTCGCGCCAACAGGGCTCCTGGTCGAGCTCGGGCGCGACCGGCTCCGCACCGGTGACGATCAGCCCGTCGAACTTCTGCTTCTTCAGATCGGACAGATCGGAATATTCGCTCTCGACATGCCACCGCGCTTCCGGCGAGCGCTTCACGCTCGGAAGCGAGAAGCAGTGGAAGCGGATGCGGCACGGGCCTGCTGCGGCCTGGAGCAGCTTCATGAACTGCCGCTCGGTCGCCTTCAGCGCCGGATCCGGCATGTTGTTGACGAGCCCGATCGTGAGCTCGACGCCGTGATCCCGCGCGAGATCGCGCTCGGTCGGCACCAGCGCCGGACTCGAGATGACTTGATCCTTGTCGATCAAGATCGTCATTGGCGCCGCCGCCTACTCCGCGGCCTCGAGGCGCGCTGACCGGCAGGCCTTGTCGAGCGCCTGGTCGATGTCCTCGATGATGTCGGAGACATGCTCGATGCCGATCGACAGGCGAATGGTCTCCGGCAGCACGCCGGCAGCGCGCTGCTGCTCTGCCGACATCTGGCGATGAGTGGTCGAGGCCGGATGGCAGGCGAGCGACTTGGCATCGCCGATATTGACGAGACGCGTGATCAGCTTCAGCGCATCATAGAAGGTCTTGCCGGCCTCCATTCCGCCCTTGATGCCGAAGGTGAAGAGCGAGGAGGCATTGCCGTCCAGATACTTCTGGACCAACGGGTAATACGGACTATCGGCGAAGCCGGTGTAGTTGACCCAGGCCACGCGCGGATCGCCGCGCAGGAATTCGGCGACCTTGCGGGCGTTCTCGACGTGGCGCTCCATGCGCAGCGCCACGGTCTCGATGCCCTGGAGCAGCAGGAAGGCGTTGAACGGCGACAGCACCGAGCCCATGGTGCGCTGATAGACGCTGCGCGCCCGCTCGATATAGGCAGTCCGGCCGAAGCGCTCGGCATAGACGAGGCCGTGATACGAGGCGTCCGGCTTGTTGTAGGCCGGGAAACGCTCGGCATGCTTCGCCCACGGGAAATTTCCGGAATCGACGATGGCACCGCCGAGCGTGGTGCCGTGACCGCCCAGGAACTTGGTCAGCGAATGCACGGCGATGTCGGCGCCGTAGTCGAACGGCTTGAGCAGAATCGGGGTTGCGACGGTGTTGTCGACGATCAGCGGCACGCCATGCGCATGCGCGACCTTGGCGAGCGCCTCGATGTCGCAGACATTGCCGGCGGGATTGCCGATGGTCTCGGCGAACACCGCGCGGGTGTTCTCGTCGATCAGCTTCGCGACTGCATCCGGTCCGTCGCTCTCGGCGAAGCGGCCGGTGATGCCCTGCCGCGGCAGGATGTGCGAAAGCAGCGTGTGCGTGGTGCCGTAGAGCTGCGGCACGGAAACGATGTTGCCGCCGTGATCTGCGACGTTGACGAAGGCGAAATGCAGCGCCGCCTGCCCGGTCGCGACCGCGAGCGCGCCGACGCCGCCTTCGAGCTGGGCGATGCGCTTCTCCAGCACCGCGCTGGTCGGATTGGCGATGCGGCTGTAGCGAAAACCCTCGGCCTCGAGATTGAAGAGCGCCGCGCCGTGATCGGCGCTGTCGAAGGCATAGGCTGCAGTCTGGTAGATCGGCACGGCAACCGCGTGCGTGGTGGCTTCGGGCTCGTAACCGGCGTGAATAGCGATCGTCTCGTTGCGCATCGTACCACCTCCGCGTGGGCGGGCCGCACTTATTGGCCTGGAATGAGGCATGTGCGTTGTCCGCCTCGCCCGTGTTAGAGGCAGGTGGTAAAGCGGACAATAATTCGCTTAGAGATCGAGGAAGTAACCCTAACCGTTGTTGGCGAATTGGCTGAAATTCGGGTTAAAGCAGATTAATGAATTTGCACACTGTGCCGCGATAGTGATGGTGCCATCCTTCTCCCCTTGTGGGAGAAGGTGGCATAGGCGGCCTTCGGCCGCCGTTCTTAAGAACGCCGAAGCGGAGCTTCGGCTATGACGCCGGATGAGGGGTATCCATCCACACGCGAGCCCGTGGAGAGATACCCCTCACCCGTCTCGCCGCTCTGCGGCGAGCCACCCTCTCCCACAAGGGGAGAGGGTGAAAGTACCCGCCACTACGCCATTCTTTCCCAGAGGCGATGGGTGAGCACCCCGGCCCGCTTCTCGATCGCGGCCGCCGCATCGAGCGCGAGATCCTCGCGATAGCGCCCGGCAATGAGCTGCACGCCGATCGGCTTGCCATCATGCAAGGCCACCGGCACCACCGCGCCGGGCAGGCCCAGCACGTTGATCGCGGAGATGAAGCGGATCTCGCCCCAGAAGATCTCCTGCACACGCTCGGCGCTGACGGTGTCGTCGCGCGGCCCTGGCGTCGGCTTCACCGTGGTCGGCGCCAGCACCACCGGATAGTCCTCGAAGAACAATTGCCAGGCGCGGATGTGGCCGCTGCGCGCGGCAGTCGCCTGCATCCAGGCCTTGAGATCGAGCACATTGGCCTTCGCCTTCATGCCGCCCCAGGCCTTGTGGAAGTCCTCGGAGGTGACTTTCAGCATGCCGGCCTCCTGCATCACCACGGTCTCGTTGGTGATGATGTCGCACCAGGTCTGCCAGACGCCGTTGATGTCGGGCACCTCGACCTCGCTGACTCGGTAGCCGGACCGTTCGAGATGGTCAGCGGCCTGGAGCAGCGCCGCGGTGACGGACGGATCGACCTCCATATCCTCGGGAATCTTGGCCAGCGCCACCTTGATCGGCCCCTTCGGCTTCTCGCCGACCAGCGGCGCCGGCACCCACCAGGGATCGCGGGGATCGCGCTGGCTCATCGCCTCGAGCGCGAGACGAACGTCGGCGACGTGGCGCGCCAGAGGCCCCTGCGCCGACATCAGATGCGCCAGCATCGGGCGCTCGGCCGTTGCGCTTGCGTTGAATGCGGGGATGCGCCCCTGGGTCGGCTTGATGGTGGCAACACCATTGCAATGCGCCGGCCAGCGCAGCGAGCCGCCGATGTCGTTGCCATGGGCGATGGTGCCGATGCCGGCGGCCACCGCCGAGCCCGCGCCGCCCGAGGAGCCGCCGCAAGTGATATTCGGGTCCCAGGGATTGATCGTCAGCCCGTGCAGGGGATTGTCGGTGAAGCCGCGAAAGGAGAATTCCGGCGTGTTGGTGAGCCCGATGACGATCGCGCCTGATTTCTTCAGGTTTCGCACCACGGGCGCATCCGACGGGGCGATCAGGCCCTTGTTGGCGGGCACGCCGTTGAAATTCGGCCGGCCCTCGTAATCGACGTTTTCCTTGATGGTGATGGGCACGCCGTGCAGGAGACCGAGCGCACCTCCCCTGGCGCGCTGCTTGTCTGCGGCATGCGCGGCCTTCAGCGCCTCCTCCGAGAGATCGACGACGACCGCATTCAGCTTCGGATTGACGGTGCGCATCCGGTCGAGATGCGCTTCGACGGTTTCGACCGCGGAGATTGCGCCGGAGCGGATGGCAGCGGCGGTCTCCACCGCCGACCATTGCCAGGCCGGTCCCTTGGGACGGCGCGGTGAAGCCGGCCTGCGCGGGGTGGCCTTCTCCACGGTCTTCCCGACCGTCTTCGCGGCAGCCCTCTTGCGGGCAGCACTCGTCTTGGCCGAGGTCTTCACTGCCTTCTTCGAAGCAGTTTTCTTCTTGGTCGCCGTCTTCTTCGCCACGTCGCATCTCCTGAAATTGCGCGGCGGAGGTTATGGAGGCCGCGCGACCGTGTACAGGTGCGTTTCTGCATGGCGCGTTGCCGGGAGCCGCCAATGCGACGAATTGTCAGCGACCGCAGTCCCGGCAAATGTCGCGACTGCCTATTCCGCCGGGCACGCAGCGACGGCGGCCTGCCTGCGGTCGAGCCAGAGGCTCCACAGCGCAAGCACGAGGCCGACGGCCGTGATGCCGGCTGCGACCAAAGGCAGCGTGGAGAGGCCCAACCCGCGATCGATGGTGACACCGCCAGCCCAGGCACCGAGCGCGTTGCCGAGATTGAACGCGGCGATGTTGAGGCTGGAGGCCAGCGTGCGGCCGCCGGGGCCGGCGGCCTCAAGCACGCGAAGCTGGAGCGGCGCGACCGTCGCAAAGGCCGCAATGCCAAGCAGCAGGATCAGCACGATGGCAGCGATCTTGACCGCGAGCACGGCGGCAAGACCAAGCAGCACGATGGCGAGCGCCGCGAGCGAGCCGATCAGGGCGCGTGCAAGGCCGCGATCGGCGAGCTTGCCGCCGGCGACATTGCCGATCGCAAGACCTGCGCCGAATACAAGCAGGATCGGCGAGACCGCAGCTTCCGAGAAGCCGGTGAAGCGGGTCAGGATCGGCTGGATGTAGGTGAAGACGACGAACAGGCCCGCGAAACCGAACACGGTCATGGCAAGGCCAAGCAGCACCTGCGGACGGGCGAGCACGGCCACTTCTTCGGCGAGCGAGACCGGCTTGTCGCCGTTGCCGACATGGCCGGGCACGAACGCGGCCACCACGGCAAAGGCGACCACGCCGATCACCGTCACCGCCCAGAACGCCGCGCGCCAGCCGAGCATCAGGCCGAACCAGGCGCCGAAGGGCACGCCGAGGAGCGTAGCGACCGTCAGGCCGATGAACATGGTGGCTATGGCGGAGGCGCGCTTATCCTCGGAGACGAGACTCGTCGCCACCACCGACCCGACGCCGAAGAAAGTGCCATGGGCAAGCGAGGTCAGCACGCGCGCCGCCATCAGCAATTCGTAGTTCGGCGCCAGCGCACAGGCCGCATTGCCGAGCGTGAAGATCGCCATCAGCGCGAGCAGCACGGTTTTGCGCGGTATCCGCCGCGTCGCCAGCGTCAGCACGGGCGCGCCGACGAACACGCCGAGCGCATAACCGGAGATGAGCAGGCCCGCGACCGGCACCGAGACATGCATGTCGGCGGCGACCTGGAGCAAGAGGCCCATGATGATGAATTCGGTGGTGCCGATGCCGAAGGCACCGGCGGTGAGCGCGAGGACGGCGGGGGGCATGCGTACTTCCGATGGATGAGACGAGCCACGCAGATAGCCGTCCTCGTGCAAAACCATTAGAATGTCCGCAATCCAATCATTTGTGACGTGAATTCAACATGGCCCGATTTGACACCAACCGCTCCGCCGAGATGGAGGTCTTCGTCCGTGTCGTCGATCTCGGCGGGTTCACCCAGGCCGCGCGAAAATTGCGGCTGACGCCGTCGGGCGTCAGCAAGCTGATGTCGCGGCTGGAGGCACGGCTCGGCTCGCGGCTCGTCAACCGCACCACGCGCAAGCTGACCCTGACCGAGGAAGGCCAGGCGTTCTATCAGCGGGCCGTGCGGATCCTCGCGGAGATGGAGGAAGCCGAACGCGAGGCAGCGTCAGGCGCGGCGCCGCGCGGCCGCCTCACGGTCAACTGCAACATCCCGTTCGGCATGTTGCATATGATGCCGCTGATTCCCCGTTTCCTGGAACGGCACCCCGAGGTCACGCTCGATCTCGTGCTGACCGACACGCTGGTCGACTTGATGCAGGAGCGCGCCGACGTTGCGATCCGTGTCGGACCTCTGAAAGCGTCCCGCCTGATCGCGCGCAAGCTCGGCAGCAGCCGCATGGTGGTCGTCGGCACCCCGACCTATCTGGCGGGCTTTGGCACGCCCAGGACGCCGGCGGATCTCGCCGATCACCGCGGCATCGGCTGGACCTTTCCGCGCATCCGCGGCGGCTGGCCGTTCAAGCGCGGCAATCGCACCGAGGAGGCCATGCCGCTGCCGGTCGCGCGCGCCAGCGACGGCGAAGTCGCCCGCCGGCTGGCGCTGGGCGGCGTGGGCCTCGCCCGCCTCGCCCTCTTCCACATCGGCCCCGACATCGAATCGGGCCGCCTCGTGCCGGTGCTGCAAAACTACAATCCCGGCGACCGCGAAGACATCCACGCCGTCTTTGTCGGCCACACCGCACCGCTCCCCGCGCGCGTCCGCGCCTTCATCGATTTTCTGGCTGAGCATGTGCGGGTGAGCGATCCGGCGCTGAAGCGGGCGGCGGATGGGAGGTGGAAGTTGGTGGGATGAGGCCCGTGGCGGAGAGAGTGGGATTCGAACCCACGGTACGGTTTCCCGCACACACGCTTTCCAAGCGTGCGCCTTAAGCCACTCGGCCATCTCTCCGGAGCGCCCTCTCTTGAAGGGGCGCCGATGATTTTGCAAGGGATCGTGGGGAAATCGGGTGAATTTTCCATAACATATTGTATTCACAAGATAATATCTGGCGTCGCGAATGTCCTGGCGGGCGGGCCGGCTGAACCCTTGACGGGTTTGGCGCGACGATTCACGTGAGACCAGCAACCCGACTGGGGACGTCATGACCATCCGCAGCACCATCGCCGTCCTCGGCCTGATGTCGACCCTAGGCTTCGCCTTCGCCGTGCCAGCCGCCGCCCAGGTCTGCACCCGCCAGGGGATCGACGTGAGCTGCGACGACGGGCGGCGCGGGGTGCTGTCGGGCGACGCCATCCTCTGGCCGGACGGCACACGCTCGAGCTCGACCCCGCATCAGAGCGTGATCATCGGCAACAAGAGCTCGGTGCATGTCGGGCCCGGCGTGTTCGTCGGCCAGGGCAAGGGCGTGGTGCCGATGGACGATCCCAACGCGCCGAACAAGCGGCAATGTGCGATCCTGGATGGGATTTCGTATTGCTATTGAGGTGCGCTCTTCCTTCTCCCCTTGCGGAGAGAAGGGAGGAGCAAGCCGAATTAAATCAACCGCACGCCCGAGATCGCCGACTTCAGCCAGCGCAACGCCTGCGGCGGCTGCGTGGCGAGCGGGGCGACCGCGGCCTTCTCGGTCCGGCACTTCTCCAGCTCCGCGACGAAATCGGCCGACCATTGCTGGATGGTGTGACCGCGCAGCTTCTTCATCATCGCGTCCCAGCGCATCTTGCGCTCGGTCAGCGGCATCGCCGCGGCGATCGCAATCGAGCGCGCCATGCCGTCGATGTCGTGCGGATTGACCAGCAGCGCGGCATCGAGCTCATTGGCCGCGCCGGCGAATTTCGACAGCACCAGCACGCCGGGGTCGGCCGGATTCTGGGCTGCGACATATTCCTTGGCGACGAGGTTCATGCCGTCATGCAGCGGCGTCACCACGCCGACCTGCGCGGTGCGGTAGAGCCCTGCGAGCACGGCCTGGCTGAAGCCCTTGTTCAGATAGCGGATCGGTGTCCAGTCGACCTCGCCGTGGCGGCCGTTGACGTCGGAGACGAGGCGCGCGACCTCGTTCTGGAGGTTGCCATAGGCCTCGATCGCGCCGCGCGAGGGATTGGCGATCTGAAGCAGCGAGATGCTGCGCGCAAACTGCGGCCGCTCGGTCCAGAGCCGGTCGAATGCGCTGATGCGGTTGACGAGGCCCTTGGAATAGTCGAGCCGGTCGACACCGATCGCAAGACGCTCGCCGTTGAGGCTGCGCCGCAGCCGCGACACGTCGGGATGCGAGGCGGACTTGGCGGCATAGGCCGCGAACTTCTCCGCGTCGATGCCGATCGGGAAGACTTCACAGCGCGTGCGGCCATGCTGCGACAGCGCAACGCCGTCCTCGACGGCGAGGCCGAGCTCTCCGCCGACATAGGAGAGGAAATTCTGCCGATCGTCCTCGGTCTGGAAGCCGAGCAGGTCGTAGGCGAGCATCGCGTTGATCAGCTCGCGATGATTGGGCACGCCCTGCATCACAGCAGTGACGGGCCAGGGCGTATGCAGGAAGAAGCCGATGGGATCGTCGACGCCGAGATCGCGCAGCTCGGCGCCGAGCGCGAGGAAATGATAGTCCTGCACCCAGAACGCCGTTTTCGGCTTGCGGAAGCGCATCAGGGCGCGCGCCATGAAGGCGTTGACTTCGCGATAGCTGACATAGTCGTCGCGGGAGACGCGGATCAGATCGCTGCGCGAATGCAGCGCAGGCCACAGCGCCGAATTGGCGAAGCCCTCGTAATAGCCGCCGTAATGCGCCGCCGGCAGATCCAGCGTCGCGATCGCGCCCGAGCCCAGCGCTTCGATCTCGGCGAACGGCTCCTTCTGATGGCCATCACGGACGCGGCCCGAGGAACCCACCCAGATCGCGCCAGAATGTTCCACCACCGGCAGCAACGCCGCCGCAAGACCGCCCGTCATGGGCTCATTGGGTTTGCCGCGGGCGACACGATTTGAAACGACGACTAAGTTCACAGGTCGTCCCCTCCTTCATTCCACCCGTTTAACTACCGTTCATCAATATGGTTCCTGTCATGGTTTCAACCAATTGAAACCAAAATCGGGCATGCGCGTTGGAACTGGTTTCCCTCGCGGAACCCGACGATTTCGCTGCAAACACAGATTGTGTCCTGATGATGCGCAGCACGCAGTGCGGCGCGCGACGGCGCCGTTCCCGAGGCTTCATGTCGGCGGCGTGGCGCTGCCTTTGTTTCACCTTGGATCGAGCAGTCGGGCAAGGAACGCACGCACATCGCCCGGCGCGTCGAAATGGCCGTTCACGCCCATGGCGCGGCGGCCGACCGAGAACGCAAGCCCGTTCATGTCGGGCATGATCGCGAACACGGTTTCATCGGTGACGTCATCGCCGATGAAGATGGGGCGCCGTCCCTTGAACGGCTCACGCTTCATCAGTTCACGCACGCCGGTCGCCTTGGTGAATCCGGAATGCTTGATCTCGCAGACGAACTTGCCGGGCAGCACCTCGATCGGCGCATTGGGCAGGTCGGCGCGGATCACCGAGACGGATTCGTAGATCGCCTTCTCCGCATGCGGCGCGAGGCGGTAGTGCAGCGCGAGCGAATAGCCCTTGTCCTCGAGCAGAATGCCGGGCGAAAGCTTGGCGATGGCGGCCAGCCGCCGCTTCAGCTCCTTGTCGAGCGGCGGCGCGTGCACGTCATCGGTCTCATTGTCCGCCGACAGCCGCATCTCGGCGCCGTGGCCGGCGACGGCGCGAAACACGTCGGGCGCGAAGATCAGGTCGATGTCGTTGAGCGAGCGGCCGCTGACCAGCGCCAGCGCGCCGGAGGTGCGCTCGGTCAGGCGATTGAGCGTGTCCGACAGGCCCGGCGGCACCCACACCTCACGCGGTGTCGGCATCAGGTCGAGCAAGGTCCCGTCGATGTCGAGCAGGATCGCGGTCTCGTCCAGATGCGGCACCAGCGCATGCGGCACCGGCACCGCATCGGGCGCCTCGTCCTCTCGCATGGTGCGCTGCTCGTCCATGGCCATTTCCGCAAGTTCCGATTTCATCAGTCTACTCCATGAAGGCGAGCGGCCGTGCGATTTGTTCGAGCGATTTGCGCTCCGCGGAGACGGCGTAGCGCCACGCCACGATCGCGGCCGCGATCATCAGGAACGCTCCCAGCAAATAGCCCGCGAACACGCTGGTGCGTGATCCCGTGTCGATCAGCGCGCCGAACAGCGCCGGTCCGATCACGCCGCCGATGCCGGTGCCGACCGCGTAGAACACCGCGATCGCCAGCGCGCGAACCTCGAGCGGAAAGGTCTCGCTGACGGTGAGATAGGCTGCGCTCGCGGCCGGCGAGGCAAAGAAGAAGATCACCATCCAGGCAATGGTCTGGCCCTGCGCGGTGAGGACGCCGATGGAGAACAGATAGCCCGAGAGCGCCAGCAACAGGCCCGACACGCCATAGGTGAACATGATCATGGTGCGGCGCCCCAGCGTATCGAACAGCCGGCCCAGCAGGAGGGGCCCGAGGAAGTTACCGGCAGCGAAGGGCAGCAGGTACCAGCCGACATGATCGGCCTTGATGCCGTAGAAGTCGGTCAGCACCAGCGCGAAAGTGAAGAAGATGGCGTTGTAGAAGAACGCCTGTGCGCTCATCAGCGCGAGACCGACCAGCGCGCGCTGGCGGTACGCCGAGAACAGCGTGTGCACGACCTCTCGGATCGGCGTATGATCGCGCATCTTCAGCCGGATCTTGGTGAAGCGCGCATCGCTCGTGTCCTGGTCGTGTCCGATCACGGAGCGTTCGATCTCGTCGACGATCGCATGGGCCTGATCGGGACGGCCGTGGATCATCAGCCAGCGCGGACTTTCCGGAATCCACATCCGCATCAGCAGCACGACGAGACCGATGCTGGCGCCGATCAGATAAGCGAGGCGCCAGCCGAGATCGGGCGCGATCACGGCGGGATCGAGCAGCACGATGGCCGCGACCGCCCCCATCGCCGCGCCAATCCAGAAGCTGCCGTTGATGACGAGATCGGTCCAGCCGCGGTAGCGCGCCGGCACCA
The DNA here is from genome assembly GCF_006658625.1 of Bradyrhizobium sp. UNPF46. NCBI lineage: Bacteria > Pseudomonadati > Pseudomonadota > Alphaproteobacteria > Hyphomicrobiales > Nitrobacteraceae > Bradyrhizobium > Bradyrhizobium sp. UNPF46. Next base: position 1,201 of record NZ_LFJB01000126.1, on the reverse strand, counting down.
GCTCCTGGATGGTCGAATTGATCGCGGTGTATTCGCCGCCGATGCCGGCACCGGTGAGGAAGCGAAACATCGCGTAGCTCGCGACATCCCACGACAGGGCCGTTGCGGCCGTCGCCGAGAGGTAGAGCGCCAGCGTGATGAAGAACAGCTTCTTGCGGCCGATGCGATCGGTGAGCCAGCCGAAGCCGAGCGCACCGAGCACGGCGCCGGCGAGATAGGCGGAATTGGCAATGCCGAGATCGAGATTGGAGAAATGCAGCGACGGACTCTGCTTCAGCGCACCGGAGAGCGCGCCGGCCAGCGTCACCTCGAGCCCGTCGAGGATCCAGGTGATGCCGAGCGCGAGCACGACGCGGGTGTGAAAGCCGCTCCATGGCAGCGCGTCGAGCCGCGCGGGAATACTGGTCTCGACGATGCGGTCGGTCGCGGCCGCCGCGACTCCAGATGCGTAATTCAGCGCTGCGCTTTGCTGCAATTCCATCGGGCGGTTGCGTTCGATCAATGGAAGCGGCCCCGGTTCACCTGATGTGGACGGGGCGTTCCGATCAAGGGGGTGCGGCATTCGGCCTGCCACCTGCGACAACGTCTGCGGCAGCGCCGGGTTCCCGGGAACGGTGCTTATGACCGTCCGTTTCCGTTGGTGCCGCAAGGAGTTGACGCATGGCTCATGTCAGAAAGACGACACAATCTCGCAAAACCGCGCACAAGAAAACCAGCGCAAGCCGTAAGCCTGCGCGCAAGAGCCCGAAGCGCTGGTCGCAGCGCGTGACCAGGCAGAGCGACGCGCTCGACCTCAAGCAGGGTGTGTTCAAGCTGGAAAGTCCGAAGAAGATCGCGACGTCATTGAAGCGATCGGCCGAGCACAGCTCACGCCGCAAGGCCGGCGCCTATCGCTCGGCGCTGTCGATGCTGACCTTCTACATCAACCGCGCCGGCAAGACGTTGCCGAAGACGCAACGCGCGCGGCTGGAGAAGGCGAAGGTGGAATTGAAGCGGGCGTTTGGAAGGGAGTGATGTCTTGCTCCGCTGTCGTCCCGGACAAGCGCGCCCAAAGCGCGCGCCGATCCGGGACGGCAGCGGAGGATGAGGCGACAGCGGGGGCAGGCGCAGCGACTTACGCCGCCCTGATATTGCCCATGAAGCGATCGAGCTCGGCTCGCAGGCGGGTGCTTTCGGATGACAGCGTCTTGGCCGAATGCAG
>NZ_LFJB01000068.1:0-19232 GCF_006658625.1 Bradyrhizobium sp. UNPF46 | reverse complement strand
TTCGGCGGGATCGTCCGCGGACGGAGAAGTCGTGTGGTCCTGACGCCCGGGGTTCTGGCGTCAAGGCTTGCGGTGATGCGGCGGCCCGACCGGGCACGTGCATCAGCCATCCGCAAGGCGACGGGGGCAATAGTGCAACGCTCCCCGAGGAGAGCACGAAGGACACCGTTAAAACCAGCCGCGCAGGGAAGGCCGGGCGACCGGCACACCTGTGGTCCACCCCGTGTGCATTTTCGTCGCGCACGGACTTGCGGGTGCCGCCCGGCGCCCGGCCTTCCCTGCGCCCTTTGGCATTCAAAGCGCGCAAACCACCTGCAAAGCTCGGGCGAAACGCGCCGCGAGATTGCGGGCGCGCGTCTGCAAGCTGAAGCGATCGTCCCGTCACCCTGAGGTGCCGGAGCGTAGCGGAGGCCTCGAAGGGCGACGGCCCGGCTGCCAGCTTGGCCGTGCATCCTTCGAGGCTCCCGGCTCGATGCTGTTGCATCGCGCCGCTCGCACCTCAGGATGACGGAATGCGCCGTCGGCGCTCTCGACGTCTGCCCCGCCTCACCGGATCGCTTTTCGGCGGCACGCCGGCCTGATACACTGACGGCATTATTTTGAGGAATTTCGATGCGCGCGAGGATTTTCAATCGCGTCCTGGGGCTGGCGGCGCTGGCCCTGCTTGTCGCCGCCACGCAGCCGGCAATGGCCGAGAAGCGCGTCGCGCTCGTGGTCGGCAATTCCGCCTACAAGAACATCACGCCGCTCGACAATCCCTCGAAGGACGCGGGCCTGATGGCGGAGACGCTCGGAGCGCTCGGCTTCACGCTGGTCGGTGGCCGGGCCCAGCTCGATCTCGACAAGGGCGCGATGGACGTCGCGGTGCAGAGTTTTGGGCGGCAGGTCCAGGGCGCCGACGTCGCGCTGTTCTATTATGCCGGCCACGGCGTGCAGGTCGCGGGCTCCAACTATCTCGTGCCGGTCGGCGCCAATCCGACGCGGGAGGCCGATGTCGACTTCCAGATGACCGACGTCAACCTCGTGCTGCGCCAGATGCAGGGCTCCGGCACGCGCCTCAACCTCGTCATCCTCGACGCCTGCCGCAACAACCCGTTTGGCTCGCGCGGATTGCGTGCCTCGGACGGCGGACTTGCGCAGATGCGCGCGCCCGAGGGCACGCTGATTTCCTACGCGACGCAGCCCGGCAACGTCGCCCAGGACGGCGCCGACGGCCACAGCCCCTATACCAAGGCGCTTGCCAGCACGATCCGGGTCGCGGGTCTCGATGTGTTCCAGACCTTCAACCAGGTCGGCCTCGCCGTGAAGCGCGCCACCGCGGGCGCGCAGCAGCCCTGGGTGTCGTCCTCGCCGATCGACGGCACTTTCTTCTTCGTCCCGCCGACGCAAAGCTCGCCGCCACAGGTCGCCGCAATGCAGCCCGATCCCTCGCCGGCGGAGCGTCTGCGCGCCGATCCCGACCGCGTTCCCTTGCGCGACGCCGCGCTGCTCAGCGAGCTCAGCGAGCGCCTCTACGAGCTCAATTTCGATCCTGATACGCCCGACGGCCTGACGCGCGCCATCACCAAGCTGCAGCAACGGATCTCGATGGCGCCGACCGGCGAAGCCACCGAAGGCCTGTTGCTGCGCATGCGTAAGATGGAGGATCTCAAGCCGTGGGGCTCGATCGTTTACGGTCCTGACGGCAGCAAATGGGGCATCTCCTGGAACCACGCCTCGCGCCGCGCGGCGGTGGCTGATGCGCGCGGCAATTGCGCCGGCGCCAAATGCCCGATCGAGCTCTCCTTCTACGGCAAGAGCTGCGGCGCGTTTGCGATCTCCGACAAATCCTGGTCGCTGGTCCAGCGCGAGGGCGTGCAGCGCGCCCGGGACGCCGCGCTTGACGAATGCGGCAAGGCTGGCAAAGCTTGCCGCATTATCGGAGCCGTCTGCGCCGACGGCTCGGGCCGCTGATCCTTTTTCAATTTGGATTTTTGCTCATGCTCAATGCCGTCACCCGTCCGACTGCCCTCGCCGTCCTCCTCACCGCCATCCTCGCTTCATCGTCCGCCATATCGCCTCTGTTGGCGCAATCCGGCAGTGCCGGCGGCTCGATCGGCAATGACGAGAAGTCGCTGTCGGGCTCGCGATCGGACCGCTCGGCCGAGCCGGCTGCCCCTGCGCGTCGGAGCAAGCCGGCAGCCGAGGAACCGCGCGCGTCATCGCGGCGAAGCAGCGGTGGCGGAGGTGGCGGCAGCTTTGACGGCGCCTGGATGGTCACCAGCGTCGGCTGCGGCGGCTCCACATCCGGCGCGGTCGTGGTTTCCTCCGGCAAGGTCATCGGCCAGGGCGTCAGCGGCACGGTCAGCGCGAGCGGCGCCGTCAGCACGTTCGGTCATGGCGACGGCGGCGTGACCTTCACCGGCTCCGGACGGCTCGGTGCGCGCAGCGGTTCCGGCACCTGGCGCCGTTCCGACGGCTGCGGTGGAACCTGGACTTCGGCGAAACAGTAACGGCGAAAGGCCCCATTTCGCTGCGGAACAAACATCCCGCAGGCCCAATTCAAGCCACATCCTCTCCGGATTTGCGGCTCATTGCCACCCAAGTCTTTGATGACAAAGGGGCAGTACAGTTGCATGCGTAACCGGGAGACCAGGATGGGCAACCGAACCGCGAAATTCGTCTCTGCCCTCGTCGGCAGTCTCATTGCCGGCGCGCCACTGGCAGCCGTGTCGCAGAACGCGCCGGCGGGAACAAGCGCAGCCAGCCAGGCCGCCGACTGCCTCGCCTCGCCGAAAGGCACCGCGCCGCAGGGACAGCACTGGTACTACCGCCTCGACCGCACGACCAAGCGCCAATGCTGGTACCTGCGCGCCGCCAGCGACAAGGACGGCGCGAAAGCCACGCAGACTGCGCAGGCCACGGTCGACGCGTCGTCGGATTCACCAGCGCAGCCGCCGCAGCAGACCGTGCAGGACGCGCGCGCCGAATATGTGGGTCCGCGCAGCACTGCAGCTCCCAGGGCGCCGAACGCGATCACGCCGGCCGCACCGGCAAACCCGACGCCGCCACAACAACCTGCCAGCCAGGCCGATAACAACGCGCCGCAAGCTCCCGCCACACCGGCCTGGCCCGATGTGTCCGCGGCGTCACCAGCACCGCAGCCCGCGCCGGCCATCGCCGTGGCAGCGGCGCAGCCGAACGCAAAGCCGTCAAAATCCCCCGCCCCGCTCCCGCCCGCCGCAACGGACGGCGCGACCGACAAGCCAGGGGTGCAGCTACTGCTGCTCGTGATCGGCGGCGCGCTGGCGCTCGCAGGCATCCTCGCCAGCGTCGTCTATCGCTTCGCCGGCGGACGCGTCCGCATCCAGGCCACCGACCGGCGCGGGCATTGGAACGATTGGACCCCGCAGGACCATGAGGGCAGCCGCGCCCCCTGGCACGAGCCGGCGCTCGTACCGCACGCCCAGGCCGGCCCGGTCGACTTCGATGAGGTCCGGCCGCCGCAGACCGCGCAGCTCGCAGCGTTCACCCGGGAGATCAGCAGGCTCGCGGCTCAATCCGCCTCCGTTCGCAGCGAGACCACTGCGCTCGAGGCCAACGAGCTCGACGAGGCCGACATCTTCAATGGAGAATTCGAGATCGAGGCCGCGCCGCCCCGCCTCGCGGCGAGGGAGACCGATGCCGACAAGCCCGTCGCCCGCAAGGACGACCATGGCGACCAGGATATGCAGCTCGAGGACAACGTCGATGTCGACGTGATCACCGCGATGCTGGAACGGCTGGCGCAGCAAGGGCCGCAATTGCCGCAGCCTAGGCCTGAAGCTGCCCTTGCAAACTTCGCACGAAGCCAACGAGGCCAATCCGCCGCTCGCGCTTGAGGCGCTCGGCCTTCAGGATCGACTGCACCTCGGCAAAGGCCTCGTCGACGTCGTGGTTGATCACGATGTAGTCGTACTCGGCCCAATGGCTCATCTCGTGGCTGGCGCGGCTCATGCGCTTGCGGATCACCTCGTCGGAATCCTGCGCACGTGAGTGCAGGCGCTTCTCGAGATCGGCGGCCGAAGGCGGCAGGATGAAGACACTGACGACGTCGGCGCGCGCCTTCTCGCGCAATTGCTGCGTGCCCTGCCAGTCGATGTCGAACAGCACGTCCTGCCCGGACGACAGCGCAGCCTCGACCGGCGCACGCGGCGTGCCGTAGCTGTTGTCGAACACGGTGGCCCATTCCAAGAGCTCGTCGCCCTCCACCATCGCGTCGAAGCGGGGCTTGTCGACGAACAGATAATCCTTGCCGTCGACCTCGCCCGGCCGCTTCGGGCGCGTGGTCGCCGAGACCGACATTTTCAGGCCGGTCATGCGCTCGATCAAAAGACGCGACAGCGTCGTCTTGCCCGCGCCCGAGGGCGAGGACAGCACGAACATCAAGCCGCGCCGCTCGACACCGTCAGTTCCGTGACCGCCCGTCGTCATCGATCACTCCAGATTCTGGACCTGCTCGCGGAACTGCTCGACCACGTTCTTCATGGCGAGGCCCGTGTTGGTCAGCTCGATATCGTTCGACTTCGAGCAGCAGGTGTTGACCTCGCGATGAAACTCCTGCGCCAGGAAGTCGAGCTTGCGGCCGATCGGGCCGCCCTTGCCGATCAGCTCGCGGGCCTGCGCAACGTGCGAGGCGATGCGGTCGAGCTCCTCGCGGATGTCGGCCTTGGTCGCAATCAGGATCGCCTCCTGCATCAGGCGGTCGGAATCGAAGCGGTCGGAGGTGTCCAGCAGCGCCGCGATCTGCTCCGCGAGCCTGGCCTTGATCGCCTCCGGCTTGCGGCCGGGCGCGGCTTCCGCCTTCTTCGCCAGTTGCTCGATCTCGTCGACGCGCTGCGTCAGGATCTGCCCGAGCGAGGTGCCCTCGCGCTTGCGCATCGCGACGAGTTCGTCGAGAGCCTTGTCGAAGGCCGCGGCGGCAGCCGCGCGCGCGGCCTTGTCCTCCTCCTCGTCCCCCTCGGGCTCGGCGACCTCGACGACGCCCTTGATCGCGAGCAGGCCGTCGATGCTCGGGGCCACCGCGTCAATCTTGCCGCCGATCATTGCGGCGGCCTTCAGGACGGCGTTCAGCACGTCCTCGTTGACCCGGACCGAGGCGGCGGCATTGGTGCGCTTGACGGTGAGATTGGCGTAGACCGTGCCGCGCGACAAAAGCTCGCCGGCACGCTTCTTGGCATGGGCCTCGAGCTCGTCGAACCCCTGCGGCAACCGGACCCTGAGGTCAAAGCCCTTGGCGTTGACCGACTTCAATTCCCATTCGAACGTGTACGGCCCGCTCGCGCCGTGGCATCTCGCAAAGCCAGTCATGGACGACAGCGCCATCAGGTCAGATTCTCCAAAAAACGCGGGATTCGCGAGGCATCAAGCCACGCGAAACTTAAGACTATTTTGCAGGAAAGTGGAATCCGCAAAGTCCGCAGGCAGGTCTGCAGCGCGCCTAGCGCTGGACCACCGGCGGCGAGGGTTGCACCGCGCCCTGCCGGGCCGGTGCGGGATTGGCTGGATTGGCCGGGCGTGCCGCCGGCGGCTTCTTCTGCTGATTGGGCCGGGCCGGCGTGGCCGCCGTCGGCGTATCGGTCGCCCCGGGCGCGGCGGCGGGCGGCGGCGCATCCTCGGCCGGCTCGACCGTGTCGTTCTGGATCTGCTTCTCCATCGCGCGGAGCTTGGCGACGTTCTTCTGATGCGCGTCGTAGGTTTCGGTGAAAGCATGCCCGCCGGTGCCGTCGGCGACGAAATAGAGGTCGCGGGTGCGGGCCGGATTGGCGGCCGCCTCCAGCGAGGCGCGGCCGGGATTTGAGATCGGGCCCGGCGGCAGGCCTTCGATGACATAGGTGTTGTAGGGCGACGGCTGCGTGATCTCGCTGCGCTTGATCGGACGTCCCAACGTACCCTTGCCGCCGACGAGGCCGTAGATGATGGTCGGATCGGACTGCAGCTTGATGCGTTGCTTCAGGCGATTGACGAACACCGCGGCGACGCGGCTGCGCTCGTCGGGCTTGCCGGTCTCCTTCTCGACGATCGAGGCCAGCGTCACTAGTTGCTCCGGCGATTTGACCGGAATGTCCTGGTTGCGGCGTTCCCAGATCTCGGCGAGCACACGTTTGTGCGCCTGCTGCATGCGCTGGATCACCTGATCGCGCGGCGTGCCGCGCGGGAACTTGTAGGTCTCGGGCAACAGCGTGCCCTCGCGCGGCAACTCGCGCACGCTGCCGGTGAAGATGTCGTTGTCCGACAGACGTGCCACGATCTGCTCCGAGGTCAGGCCTTCCGGAATCGTGACGGCATGCTGCACCACCTTGCCCTCGACGATGGTGGCGATGACGTCGCGGAGCGAGGCGTTCTTCTGGAACGCATATTCACCCGGCTTGAGGTCCGAGCTCGCCTTCAGCGCGGCGACGCTGGCGATGAACACCCACGGGTTGACGTCGGTCACGCCTTCCCGGTTCAGCGTCTCGGCGATGTCGCGCTTGCCCGCGCGCTGCGGGATGTTGACGATCTTGTCTTCCCTCAGCGGGCCGGGTGCTTCCAACACCTGCCGCCCGTAATAATAGACGCCGCCGGCGCCGAGCATGGCGATCAGCAGAAGGGTGATGATGGCGTTGCCGACGACCACGAAGGGATTGCGGGCACGGTCCGATCGCTTCGGCGGCGGCGGAAGCTGCTCTGGCTCCAGCGCTGCCCGCGGACTCCGGGGCGAAATGGGCGGCCTTTCACTCATCGAAGCAACCTGAATCCTGCCGGTTCAATAGCGGCCCGGCAATCGCTTGCCGAGCCAAATGCACGCGCCCACTTCCATGACTATCGCCGAATACGGCAAAACGGTGGATTCGTCTCAAACCCAAACTAATTGACCAGACGTCGGACGATCACCGACGCGTTGGTACCGCCAAAACCAAAAGAGTTCGACAAGGCGACATTCACCTCACGCTTCTTCGCCGTATGCGGCACGAGGTCGATCGCAGTCCCGACCGACGGGTTGTCGAGGTTGATCGTCGGCGGCACGACATTATCGCGAATCGCGAGAATGGCGAAGATCGCTTCGATCGCGCCGGCCGCGCCGAGCAGATGCCCCGTCGACGATTTGGTCGAGGACATCGCGACCTTGGAGGCGGCATTGCCGAGCAGACGCTCGACCGCACCGAGCTCGATCTCGTCGCCGAGCGGTGTCGAGGTGCCGTGCGCGTTGATGTAGTCGAGATCGGATGCGGTCAGGCCGGCGCGCTTGAGCGCGGCCGACATGCTGCGGAAACCGCCATCGCCATCGGGCGACGGCGACGTAATGTGATAGGCATCACCCGACAGACCGTAGCCGATCACCTCGGCATAGATCTTCGCGCCACGGCGCCTGGCATGCTCGAGCTCCTCCAGCACCAGGACGCCGGCGCCCTCGCCCATCACGAAGCCGTCGCGGTCCTTGTCATAGGGGCGCGAGGCCTTCTCGGGCGTCTCGTTGAAGCCGGTCGACAGCGCGCGCGCGGCGTTGAAGCCGGCGATACCGATGCGGCTGATCGGCGACTCGGCGCCGCCCGCGACCATCACGTCGGCATCGCCCAGCGCGATCAGGCGGGCGGCATCGCCGACCGCGTGCGCGCCGGTCGAGCAGGCCGTGACCACGGAATGGTTCGGTCCCTTCAGCCCGTGCTTGATCGACACATATCCGGAGGCGAGATTGATCAGACGGCCCGGAATGAAGAACGGCGAGACCTTACGGGGTCCGCGCTCCTTCAGGAGGATCGCGGTGTCGGCAATGCCGCTGAGGCCGCCGATGCCGGAGCCGATCATGGTGCCGGTGGCGCACTTGTCCTCTTCGGTTTCGGGGTGCCAGTTGGCGTCGTCGAGCGCCTGGCCGGCTGCGGCCATGCCGAAGATGATGAAGTCGTCGACCTTGCGCTGGTCCTTCGGCTCCATCCACTTGTCGGGATTGAAGCTGTCGTTCGACCCGTCACCGCGCACCACCGTGCAGGCGATCTTGGTCTGGAGATCGGAGACGTCGAAGCTCTCGATCCTACGCGCACCGCTTTCGCCGTTGAGAATGCGCTTCCAGGTCGGCTCGACGCCGCAGCCGAGTGGCGAGACCATGCCGAGACCCGTGACGACAACCCGCCTCATATCCGAAAACTCCGCATCGAAAGATTCACGGCCAATAACAAGAAACCGGCTGACCGCTGCGAAGCGGCCCGTCCGGTTTCAATGTTGTCCCCGCGAAAATGAAGAGCCTTAGCTCTTCGCGTTCTTCTCGAGAAACTTCGTGGCGTCGCCGACGGTGAGAATCGTCTCCGCAGCGTCGTCCGGAATCTCGCAACCGAATTCCTCTTCGAACGCCATCACCAGCTCGACGGTGTCCAGACTGTCGGCGCCGAGGTCGTCGATGAAGCTCGCAGCGTCGACAACCTTCTCGGGTTCAACACCAAGGTGTTCGACCACGATCTTCTTAACCCGCTCGCCAATGTCACTCATTGCTTAACCTCGTGTTGTTCCCTGTAGACCCGACCCCCCGGGACGATACGAGCCGTCGTGGTCGTGTTACTTGCCTTCGCTTACGAACTTTGATTTGGCCCCATCCTAACCGATACAGGGCCCGGCGAACGACGGCCAAGGCTCCGCATCGCCAATATACAGGGTTTCAAAAACCTGCAATGGCGTTCTTTGCCCATCCGTTGAAGGTCCGGTTATCATACTTCAATTGCCTTGACCACAAGCCTCATTTCCCTCCGGAAACGGCCGTTTGCCGCATCCGGCACGGCCCCATGCGGGCAGTGCGGAACGAGGGCTTCAGATCATGGCCATGCCGCCGTTGACATGGATGGTCTGGCCGGTGACGTAGGCTGCTTCGTTCGAGCTCAGGTAGACCGCGGCGGCCGCGATGTCCTCGGGCGTCCCCAGGCGGGCGGCCGGAACCTTGGTCAGAATCATTTCGCGCTGCTTGTCGTTGAGCGCGTCGGTCATCGGCGTCTTGATGAAGCCCGGCGCGATGCAGTTCGCGGTCACGCCGCGCTTGGCGTATTCGGCGCCCAGCGTCTTGATCATGCCGATCAGGCCCGCTTTCGACGCGGTGTAATTGCCCTGCCCGGGATTGCCGGTGACGCCGACCACCGAGGTGATGGCGATGATGCGGCCGAAGCGCTTGCGCATCATCAGCTTGGTCGCAGCGCGTGCCAGGCGGAAGGTCGCGGTCAGATTGACGTTGATGACCTCCTCCCAATCCTCGTCACGGAGCTGCACGAAGAGATTGTCGCGGGTGATGCCGGCATTGGCGATGAGGATGTCGACCTGGCCCATCGCGGCTTCCGCGGCGGGCACCAGCGCCTCGACCTCATCGGCCTTGGAGAGATTGCAGGGCAGCACATGAACGCGCTCGCCGAGCTTGCCGGCCAGCTCCTCCAGCACTTCCTTGCGCGTTCCTGATATCGCGACGGTCGCGCCCTGCGCATGCAGCGCCTGCGCGATCGCACCACCGATGCCGCCGGTCGCGCCGGTGACGAGCGCCTTTTTGCCAGTCAGATCGAACATCGAAAACTCCTCCAAAGCACGATCCGGAAAAGTGCGTAGCGGTTTTTCCGGAAAGATCGTGCGTAAACCTAGGCCTGCTTCGCAGCGGCCAGTGCGTCCTTGGCGGCGGCAATATCGTTCGGACCGCCGACCGCAACGCCGACGGCGCCGTCAGCGATGCGCTTGACGAGACCGGTCAGCACCTTGCCCGCGCCGATCTCGAAGAAACGAGTGACGCCCTGCCCTGCCATATAGGCAACCGACTCGCGCCAGCGCACCGTGCCCGTGACCTGCTCGACCAGCCGGCGGCGGATCTCGTCGGGATCGGTGATGGCGCTCGCCAGCACGTTCGACACCAGCGGCGCGGCCGGCGCCTTGATCGTGACCTTCGACAGCGCCTCCGCCATGGCATCGGCGGCGGGCTGCATCAGCTTGCAATGGAACGGGGCGGACACCGGCAGCAGCATCGCGCGCTTGGCGCCCTTGGTCTTGGCGATCTCGACGGCGCGATCGACCGCGGCCTTGTCGCCGGAGACGACCACCTGCCCGCCGCCATTGTCGTTGGCGGCCTGGCAGACCTGGCCCTGCGCCGCCTCATTGGCCACTTCCATGGCCGCCTCGTAGTCGAGGCCGAGCAGCGCCGCCATCGCGCCGGCACCGACCGGAACGGCCTTTTGCATTGCGAGACCGCGGGTGCGAAGCAGACGGGCGGTATCCGAGACCGTCAAGCTGCCGGCCGCGGCCAGCGCCGAATATTCTCCGAGCGAGTGGCCGGCGACGAAGGCCGCGTCCCGCCCCACGGAAAAACCAGCCTCAGCCTCCAGCACGCGCAGGGTGGCGACGGACACCGCCATCAGCGCCGGCTGGGCGTTCTCTGTGAGCTGGAGGGTTTCGGCCGGACCATCCCAGATGATGGCCGTCAGCTTCTCGGAAAGCGCGGCATCGACCTCGTCGAACACGGCGCGCGCCACCGGAAAGGCGTCGGCCAGGGCCTTGCCCATGCCAACTGCCTGGGACCCCTGCCCCGGAAATGTGAATGCTGCCGTCATCGGCGCTCCCTGCTTGTCGGGCACGATCCCTCCTGAGAACCGGCAGCCGATTACGCGCGGCCTTGGGGCCCGGTTCCTTGGGCCGTGGCTCCGGATCATGCTCCAAAGGGGGCCGTAGACACTGTCCGGGGCCGGACTGTCAAGCCGCGATGGGAACCCCGGCCGGCATTCAACTGGGGATACGAGAGGCTCAAAACCCACCGGCGGTCTGGTTGGCGTCGATCTTCACGCCGGCCTGCGCGCGACGCGCGCTGTTCACCAACTGGCCTGGCCGGTCATCCCGGTCGGGCTTTGCCGTCGCCAGGCGCAGCACCGCCGCATAGCCCGGCTGCACCTCCATGCGACCGGCATGGCGGCTCACGCTCAGCAGCCGATGGACCTTCGGCAGATTGTAGCAGGGCACATAGAACAGCAGATGATGCTCGAGGTGGTAGTTCACGTAGTACGGCGCGATGAACAGGCGCTCGAGAAAGTTGGCATGCGTGGTGCGGGTGTTGCGCAAGGGATCGCTGCTGTCGGGGACGACGGCGTGCTCTGCGATGTTGCGGATGCGGGTGATGACCATCATCCAGGTCAGCAGCGGCACCAGCCATAGCAGCGGATAGGCCCACCACACGCCGGCGGCCACACACACCGCAAACATCGCGGCGTTGACCAGGCATTGCGGCCCGAGCTTCCCCCAGAAATGCGCGGCGCGCTGGCGCCACGGCCAGTCCTTCGAACCGAGTGCGTTGAGCAGCTGCGCCTTGCGCTGCTGGTAGCCGGTCTGTCCGGTGATGTCGCGAACGAACTTGCGGCGGTAGCTCAGCTTCGTGATCGGAAACGGCGCCGACAGCACGAGATCGGGATCGTCCTCCTGCTGCGTGCGCGCATGGTGCTGCAGGTGATAACGCCGGTAGCTGCGCGTCTCCGCAAACAATGGATAGGCGCACAGCCATTGGCTCAGGGCCAGATTGGCTTTCTCGTCGGCGGAGAGGCAGCCATGCGCGCCGTCATGCATCAGAATCGCAAGGCCCAGCTGGCGCGAGCCGATGATGGCGACGGCGAGAACATAGGTGACCGGATTGGGCCACCACGCGACCAGCGCAACGGCACCAATGATCAGCGTCCAGGCGTGTCCGATCAGGGCGACGCCTTTCCACGTCACGCGCTGGCGTACGTCGGCGAGCTGGTCGTCGGTCAGGAAATCGCGGGCCCGCATGCGAAGCGCGGTCATGGCCTAGCCCTCCTCGTTCGAATGTGATGCGTCGTCGACGAGCCGCAGACGCGCGGCATCGCCGCTGGATTTCGCCTGCTCGCCGAGCACGCGCAGCATCTCGGCGCAGAGCGCCTCGGGCGAGCGGCCCATCGCATAGCCTTCGAGAATGACGCCGATGGCGACGGCCCAGAAACGCCGCGAGCTTTCGTCGGGCGCACGCAGCGACCGCCAGCCGTGCCGCGCCACCTGGCTCGCATAGGCGCGCGCGCCTTCGCCGTGCAGGCGCTCGATCGTGCGCTCGACGAGCGGTGCAAGATCCTGGCGTCGGCGGGTCAATGTCAGCGCTTCCGCGAAGAAGGCGACGGAATCGCTCGCGGTTACGGTCTCCGCCAGCGCGTGCGTGTAGTCCCGCGGCGTGCGCGCCTTCAGCGCCGCCTGCTCGGTCGCACGCGCCAGATACAGGAGGTCGCGGCAGGCGCATTCGACGAACAGCGCCTCCTTGGTGCGGAAGTAGTAGGTGATCTGGCTCGGGAAGGCATCCGCGGCAGCCGCGATGTCGGTGATCGCCGTACCCGACAGCCCCCGCTCCCGGAACAGCGGGCTCGCCGCATCCAGCAGCAACGAGCGCATCTTGCGGCCGGCCGACCGGGTGGCTCGCGCCGCGTGCTTCGGGTCGCCCGCTGCCTCAAACGAGTCCTGGACCGACTTCTCCGCCATGGGCTTCCCTTGGTTGATTTATTTGTATGTCATACAAACAAAAATATCAAGCTAGATGTGGTATGGGGGGACGGTCTGGCGCCCTGGACCGGCACCCTCGGGGACCAAAAACCCCGCCCCCAGCCTTGCAAAGCCGGTCAAAATCCGTATAAGCGCGCATATCCGCAGACCCCGGCCGGGAGCTGAACGGACGGTCTCAGCAAATCATTCGTGATTTTGGTGTGGCAGGGCCAGTCGGCCCGTCGTCCCGTGTTTCCGCCTTCTGAGCTTCATCCCAGAGTCCTTTCCGAAGGCCTCTTAAGGGCTTGACGCCGGGCGATGCGCCAACACGAGGAAAGGACCACCATGGCTCTTTATGAGCATGTCTTTCTCGCGCGTCAGGACGCGAGCACGCAGCAGGTCGAAGAGCTGACTGCGCAGATGACCGGTATCGTCGAAGGTCTCGGCGGCAAGGTCACCAAGACCGAGAACTGGGGCGTACGCTCCCTCACCTACCGCATGAACAAGAACCGCAAGGCGCACTTCGTGCTGCTCAACATCGACGCGCCGTCCGCGGCGATCGCCGAGATCGAGCGCCAGGAGCGCATCAGCGAAGACGTGATTCGCTATCTCAGCGTCCGCGTCGAAGAGCTCGAGGAAGGCCCGTCCGCGATGATGCGCAAGGCCGACCGCGACCGCGAGCGTGACGATCGTGGCGGCGGCTTCCGCGGTGAGCGCGAAGGCGGCTTCCGTGGCGACCGCGAGGGCGGTTTCCGCGGCGATCGCGGCCCGCGCCGTCCGCGTGACGAAGCTGAAACCACGGATGCGGAGTAAGAATCATGGCTGAAGCTGGTGCACGCCGTCCGTTTTTCCGTCGTCGCAAGAGCTGCCCGTTCACGGGCGCCAATGCTCCCAAGATCGACTACAAGGACTCCAAGCTGTTGATGCGTTACGTCTCCGAGCGCGGCAAGATCGTGCCGAGCCGCATCACCGCGGTGTCCGCGAAGAAGCAGCGTGAGCTCGCCCGCGCCATCAAGCGCGCGCGGTTCCTGGGCCTGCTGCCCTACGTCATTCGCTAAGACGAAATCAGCCGGCGGCGACATCGCCGCCGGCTGCACTCTTTAATTTCATAAGGCTTCCGGGTCGTCCGGTCGCCGATGGTTGGGGCAAGTCGCCTCTAACCGCTCGAAGGGAGCGGGACAGCTGATGATGCCATTTGTGCTGATAGCCCTGATCGCCGGCGCCGCCTCGGCGCTGATGTTCGCCTCGATCATTTCGGGCGCGCTGATCTCGCTCGTCCTGTTCTATCTCGCACCGCTCCCGCTGATGGTCGCCGCGATCGGCTGGGGACCGCTTTGCGCGAGCCTCGGCGGCATCGCTGCCGCGATCGGCCTCGGCATCCTGTTCGGCCTGCCCCATTGTATCGCGTTCGCCGTCACCGTCGCCCTGCCCGCGTGGTGGCTCGGGCACCTCGTCCTGCTCAGCCGTCCCGTGGCACCTGCCGCGCCGGAGGCGGCCACCGAACCGGCCGCCGAGCCTGAGCTCGAATGGTATCCGGTCGGCCGCATCCTGCTGTGGCTCGCCGGCTTCGCCACGCTGACCACGATCGCCGCCCTGCTCACGCTCGGGACCGACGCCGAGACCATCATGGGCACGCTGCGGCGCGGCCTGATGCGCCTCCTCCGCGCCACCGACCCGCAAAGCTCCGGCGAAGCCGGCCAGTTCGTCGACGCGATGGTGCGCATCGCACCGGCAGGCGCCACCGTCGTCGCGATGATGACGCTGACCCTCAATCTCTGGCTCAGCGCCAAGGTCACGGCGACGTCGGGCCGGCTACGGCGCCCCTGGCCGGACATGATGACGGCGGAGTTGCCGCCGATGACGCTGGTGGGCCTCTGCATCGCGCTCGCCTTCTGCTTCACCGGGGGGCTGCTCGCGATCGCCGCGCAGATCGCCGCGGCGGCGCTGATGATGGGCTATGCGCTGACCGGCTTCGCCGTGCTGCATACCCTCACGCTTGCGCTGAAGAGCCGCACCTTTTGGCTCGGCTCGACCTACGCCCTCGTCGTCGTCTTGGGATGGCCCGTGATCGCGATGGTGATCCTCGGCCTTGCGGATGCCGTGTTCGGCTTCCGCGAGCGCTTCCTGCGCAGCCGGCAGCCGCCGCCGCTGCCGACCCCTTGAGTTCAAACCCGAAACTGAAACCCTACAGAGCACTTCAAAAGGAGAACGAATATGGAAGTCATTTTGCTGGAACGCGTCAACAAGCTCGGCCAAATGGGCGAAGTCGTGAAGGTTCGCGACGGCTATGCCCGTAATTTCCTGCTCAAGCGCGGCAAGGCGCTGCGCGCCACCGCCGACAACCGTGCCAAGTACGACGGCATGAAGGCCGAGCTCGAGGCCCGCAACCTCGCCTCGAAGGGCGAAGCGTCCAAGGTCGCCGAGAAGATCGCGGGCAAGAACATCATCGTGATCCGCCAGGCCTCGGAAGCCGGCCAGCTGTTCGGCTCGGTCAACGTGCGTGACATCGTCGTCGCGTTCGAGGCCGACGGCATCTCGCTGGCTCGCCCGCAGGTCCAGCTCGACGCGCCCATCAAGACCATCGGCAAGCGCTCCATCACCGTCGCCGTCCACCCCGAGGTCGAAGTCGAAATCACCGTCACGGTTGCGCGCAGCCAGGACGAGGCCGAGCGCATCAACCGCGGCGAGGACATCTCCACCCGCAACGAGGACCGCGACGCGGCCGCCGAGGCGATCGCCGCCGCCGGCGAGTTCTTCGATCCGGAAGCCCAGCTCGACGAGGTCGAGCCGGCCCCGGCTGCGGAAGAGAAGTAAGCCTACAGTACATCTCGTCATGCGCGGGCTTGACCCGCGCATCCATCGTCAAAGAACTCTCGCCAAATGATGGATTGCCGGGTCCCGGCTCCGCAAACGGCTTCGCCGGGCTCTCGATATCGGGCCGGCGAAGCTTTGCGAAGACGGCAAGCCCGGCAATGACAAGCGTCAAAAGCCCGGTCGCCTCAGGCGGCCGGGCTTTTCGTTTTGGCGGCGACGTCCTCGCTCAGCATCGCAATCGAAGCCAGCGCCGTTGCCGTGTGCTTCTCGACACCATCGCTGACGCAGAACACGTCGGCCGCAACCACCGACACCTGACGGCCAGGCTTGATCACCCGGGCACGGCAGATCAGCTTCTCGCCGACCGCGGGCGACAACAGATTGAGCTTGTATTCCGCCGTCAGCGCCGGCTGGCCGCGCGAGGTGGCGGCTGCGATCGTCGTGGCATTGTCGACCAGGAAGGCCGTGACGCCGCCGTGGAAGAAGCCGTGCTGCTGCAGCAGCTCCGGCCGGCGGTCCACCGCAATCGTGCAGGTGCCGCGCGTCAATTCCGAGAGCTCGGCGCCGACCAGGTTCATGAAGCCCTGCCGGCCGACATTGGCGTGGATGTGCTCGGCGATCGGTGCAAATTCCGGATCTGCGTCGGCTCGCATGCAGTCTCTCCCTATTGCCTGTTGATGCGATCTAACGGCCTCAGCGCGCGAATGGCGCAGGCGATCAGCGTGTCGGCCTCGACGCGCGGATCGGCGCGGTCGCGTCCCGACAGGAAAGCGCGGCAGAAGATTTGCGCCGGCCCGATGAGCTGGCTGACGAACATCCCCGGCTTCATCGGCAACAGCTCGCCGCTCGCAACCAGTGGCGCGCGCCAGCGCTCGATGCCTTCGGCAAGTCGCGCATTCTGCGCCCGTTGGGCGTCGCGCACCTCCTCGCCCCACTCGCTACGCGAGATCTCGAAGAGGTAGCGCGCTTCGCGCCGGCTGGTCACAACCCAGTCGAGATGAGCCCGGATCAGCCGATCGATGCCTTGCTCGGCGCCGGGCACAGGATCGAGCGCCGCCAGCACCGCGGCGTGGTAGTGCCTGAGCACCTCCAGGAACAGCGCGCCCGCGAGCTCCTTCTTCGAGCCGAAGGCGTGAAAGAAGCTGCCGTTGGAGGCGCGCGCCCGGGTGCGGATCGCGGCGACCGTCGCAGCTTCGAAGCCGACGCGGTCGAACACGACAAGTCCAGCCGCCAGCAGATCGTCTCGCACGCTCGCCGTCATCAACGCCTCATAGAGTACAACTCTAGAGCAACGCTCCAATGACGGTCAAGACGACAAGGAGGCCGCGATAGAAGCGGCCTCAAGCAGGTTCGTTTGAAAATCTGGGTTGGCTCAGCGCGAGATTGGCGGCGCCGGAGGCCCGGAGGACGTGGCTGGCGCCGGCTGCGGGGCCGGCTCGGAGCTGGCAGCAGGCTTGGGAGCCGTCTCCTCCGCCGGCTTGGGCGTTGCCGGCTCCGCGGGCTTGGCGGCGGCTGGAGCTGCCGGCGTCACCTGCGGGACCGGATCGGGCCGCAGCGCCGGTGTATCGCTGCTGCGCGGCTCGACCTTGGCGCTGCTGTCCGGCTTGGCCTCGGCAGGCTTCTCGGAGGCCTTGCCGCCGTCGGGCTCAGCCTTCGGGCTCTCAGACTTCGCGCTCTCGGGCTTTGAGCTCTCAGGCTTTGAGCTCTCAGGCTTTGAGCTCTCAGGCTTGGCGGTCTCGGTCCTCGGTTCGCTTTTCTTCTCTTGAGTGGCGGGAGCCGCGGCATCGACCTTCGGGGCTTCTTCGGTCCCGGGCTTGGCGCGACGCTTGCCCTTGCGCCCTTCGGGCGCAGCCTGGCCTTCGGGTTTCGCGCCCTCCTCGGCCGGTCGTGCAGCGCGCTTCTGGCGAGCACCTTCCGCAGCGGGAGCAGCAGCGTCGCCGTCCGGCTTGGCGGCGTCCTGCGTGCGCGGGCGGCGGCCCTGATGCTCGGGATTGGTGCTCGCGTCCTTCTCCTTGGCGCCGTCCTTCTTGCCGTCCTTGGCCTGGTAGCGGGTGTCGGTGGCACCGTTGGAGACGAGATAGGAGGCGAGGATTCCCGCCATGTCCGAGCTCGTGGTGTAGTGCTGGCGCAGGAAGCCCGGCAACGAACCCGGCGCGACGGACTTGAGAAGTCCGCGCGGGCTCTTGTGGCACGCATTACAGGTCTGCGCGAAAAGCTGGGACGGGGTCTTGCCGGCCTCGAGGTTGGTCGCCTGCGCAAAAACGGTGTCGGCCGCGCCGAAGCCGATCAGAAGCAATACCGTCGCGAGGCTGAGCGCTCGGCTCGACATTCCCATCATCTCCATTGAATTCCGAGAGGTGCAGCCGGCCTCCGGGGCGGCGGCGGGTCACCTTTTAACCGATTGAGCCGCGAATGGAAGCAGCCTCCACGCGCAAGGATGTGATTAAGCGATTTTGGAATATCCCCTTTGATCACAGCGCAATAGCGGGCCCGGGCGACCGTCCCCAGATTTGGATGCAAACGCATAGGAACCGCGGGACCTGAGCGTCGGATGTGAAGGCCGGGTGTGTCGCATCTTTCGGGTTCGCTCGAGAGGGAGGTGGCGATGGACCGTTTGTTGCGTCGATTTCTGTCTCAATTCGTCCGCCGCGGGTCGTTGACGGTGACCAGCGCCAGCGGATCGACATTCACCGTCGGCGACGGCACTGGCGTGCCGGTCGCGGTGCGCTTCGTGACCGCAGAGGCGGAGCGGAAAATCCTCGTCAATCCCGAGCTCGGACTGGGCGAGGCCTATATGGATGGCGAGTTCGTCGTCGAGCACGGCACCATAGCTGACGCCCTCGCGATCCTGCTCGACCAGCCCGACCTATTGCCGCAATGGGCAAAGCCCTGGTGGCATCTGCGCTATCTGACGCGCCACCTGAAACAGTTCAATCCGCGCTCGCGCGCCCGCCACAACGTCGCACATCACTATGATCTCGACGCCCGGCTCTATTCGCTGTTCCTGGATGCCGACAAGCAATACAGCTGCGCTTATTTCGAGGCGCAGGACGCGACGCTCGACGACGCGCAGCTCGCCAAGAAACGGCACATCGCCGCCAAGCTGCTCGTCAAGCCCGGCCAGCGCGTGCTCGACATCGGCTCCGGCTGGGGCGGGCTCGGGCTTTACCTCGCCGAGATCACGGGCGCCGACGTGACGGGCGTGACGCTGTCGACCGAGCAGTTGCAGATCGCCAATGCGCGCGCTGCCGACAAGGGCCTGACCGGCTCGGCCAGATTCGTGCTCCAGGACTATCGCGACATCGACGGGCAGTTCGACCGCATCGTTTCGGTCGGCATGTTCGAGCATGTCGGCGCCCAATTCTACGACACCTACTTCCAACGCTGCGCCGAGCTGCTCCGCGAGGACGGCGTCATGCTGCTGCATTCGATCGGCCGTTCGCAAGGGCCGGACTCGACCAATCCCTGGATCGCCAAATACATCTTTCCCGGCGGCTACATCCCCGCTCTGTCGGAGGTGCTGCCGGCGATCGAGCGCGCCGGCCTCCTCGTCTGCGATATCGAGATCTTGCGTCTGCATTACGCGGAAACGCTGAAAGCCTGGCGGGAGCGCTTCATGGCGCGACGTGAGGAGGCGGTGCAGCTCTACGACGAGCGGTTCGCGCTGATGTGGGAATTCTATCTGGCGGCCTGCGAGATGACGTTCCGCAAGCAGGCCATGATGAACTTCCAGATCCAGCTGACCCGGCGGCAGGGTGTGGTGCCGCTCACCCGCGACTACATGCCGCGCGAGGAAGCCCGGCTGCGCGCCCGCGAGGGCGCGACGGGGCCGAGGCTGAAATTGGCTGGTGAATAGATCCTAGAGCATTTTCGGTTCTGATTGAATCAGAACCGAAGCTCTAGATTCTTGTTTTGACGCGTTTTCTTCACGCGAACCGGTGTCC